>CAZWSP010000101.1:0-12404 GCA_964636585.1 uncultured Antarcticibacterium sp. | reverse complement strand
GCCACCTTGCCAAGGTGGAGGTCGCGGGTTCGAATCCCGTTTTTCGCTCTGACAGGCGAAAAATCGCACTTTATTAAAATCCACGCTCGGATGGTGGAATTGGTAGACACGTTGGACTTAAAATCCAATGATCAGCAACGGTCGTGCGGGTTCAAGTCCCGCTCCGAGTACAAAAACCCTCTTTATCTTTAAGATCTAGAGGGTTTTTCGATTTATTATATTTTCTATTTTTTCCACACTGTTGTTCAAAACATTCGAGTTTTTCCAAGATTTTTAGGTCCCTTCAGAAATTCTGTATTTAATAATTTACTAATCTCGTTTCTAAAAATTTCATGAAATTAGATAATGACTGCATCCCTGTTATCTTTAGAAAATTAGCGTTCATTCTAAATTTGTTATATTTGTATCGTGCACGATATAATTGTGTGTAATAATTTATTTAAATGAAAAATCAATTTCAAACTAGCCGTACTCAGAATATTTTCAGAATTCTATTAGCGCTATTTATGGTATATGCGGGTTTCAGTCACCTTAGTTTTAATAGGATAGATTTTCAGGCGCAAGTGCCAGATTGGGTGCCTTTTAGCAAAGATTTAGTCGTCATCCTTTCCGGAATCGTAGAAATGGCTTTAGGGCTAGCATTATTATTTTGGAAAAATCAGCGTGCTAGAATTGGATGGGCATTAGCTATTTTCTTTATTCTAGTATTTCCGGGTAATATCGCTCAATATTTAGATGGCAAAGATTCATTTGGTGCATTGGATTCTGACAGAGCTCGACTGATTAGGCTCTTTTTTCAACCGGTGCTAATTGCTTGGGCATTATGGTCTTCTGGCGCTTGGACGGTTTGGAGAAACTCAAGAAAAGAAGTAGAATGAAGGAGGAAGAACAATTAAAGTTAAGTAAGCAGATCTGCTTTCCAATATATTCGGTTTCTCGATTAATTACGAAAGCCTATAAACCCTATTTGGAAAAGATGGGAATTACCTATCCGCAATATTTGGTGTTGCTGGTATTATGGGAGCACGGGCAAGTATCTGTGAACCAAATAGGAGAAAAATTGCTACTAAACACAAATACCCTTTCTCCGTTAATCCAGAGAATGGAGAAGCTAAAATTACTTAATCGAACTAGATCTTCTAAGGATGAACGTAGTGTTTTAGTAGAATTAACTAAAAAAGGATTATCTTATAAAAAAGATGCAGCTTCAATTCCTGAAGAACTCCTAACCTCATTGCTTTCTGAAGAAATAGTACTCACAGATGTATTGTTGCTTAAAGAAACCTTGGATAAATGGATCACCATCTTATCTGAAAAAGCTGACAATTAAATAGAACTGAAAATTAAAAAATAAAAACAATAACGATATGAAGGCCTTACAAATTAAAAAATATGGCGATATCAAAGAATCTCTTTCAATAGAAAATGTAGATAAACCTCAAATTCAAGAAAAGGATATTTTAATAGCTATTAAGGCAGCTTCTCTTAATCCTATAGATTATAAAATTGTAGAAGGTAAATTAAAAGAGTTACTTGCTTTAGACCTTCCTACTACTATTGGTTATGATGTAAGTGGAGTTGTGGTTGAAAAAGGAGCCAAGGTGAACAATTTTGAAATAGGGGATGAAGTTTATTCCAGAGTACCTCAAGAACAAATGGGAACTATAGCAGAATTTGTTGCAGTGAATAGTGATTTAGTTGCTTTAAAGCCAGAAAATATAACTTTTGAGCAAGCTTCAGGATTGCCATTAACTGGACTTACAGCAATGCAAGCTGTAGAAAAAGCTGGTATTAAGGAGAATGATAGAATTCTTATTCATGCAGGTTCCGGAGGAGTTGGTAGTTTTGCTATTCAGTTTGCCAAATCTAAAGGTGCTATAGTTTATACAACCACCAGTACTAAAAATGTGGATTGGGTAAAGGCTTTAGGAGCAGATCGAGTGATCGATTATACAAATGAAGATTATAAAGAAGTTGCTAATAATCTGGATATTGTTTTCGATACATTGGGAGACGACTATACTTTTGAAGCTTTCGAAATAATAAAAGAAGGTGGAAAAGTAACCACTATTGTTGGTCCGCCAGATAATGAAAGTGCTAAACAAATGGGAATATCGAATTACGAGATGCCAGAAAAATTGACGAAACTTATCAAGGAAAAATCGGCTGTTTATAAGCATACTTGGATGCAGCCTAATTCGAAGCAATTGAATGAGATAAAAACATTAGTTGAAGATGGCACTATAAAACCAATAGTAGATCTAATTTATTCTTTTGAAGATGGAATAGATGCATACGAATATCTCGCTAGCGGAAAAGCAAAGGGGAAAGTAATTATAAGTATGGCAGATTTATTTTAGTCAAGAAATAAACTCTTTACCTAGCTAGGCCCATTTGTTCAAAAAGGGAAATTGAAAAAGTTTCTATTTTTATACGATAGGTTTAAGTAATTACCTTCATTTTAAGTTGCCTTTATATTCAAAAAACCCTCTTTATCTTTAAGATCTAGAGGGTTTTTTTAGTTTTAGAATTATATAATCTACCAACTTATCATCTAAATCTTATTACCTTCTTTAGTAACGGAAAATTTAATGAATTGGTTTATGTACCACTCAAGCTGGGTTGTGAATTTTTCAATTTATTTCTTAAACCTTTTTAAAATTCAATAGTTTAAAAATTAGCTACGTTAAAAGCCTATCGGCAAAATAATTCAACATTGTTTCCACTTCATCTACATTGTTACCATTAATAGATATGTCTGTTAACCTTGGAAGATGTTTGGCAAAATAAATATGATTATTGGACATCTCGAAGAGATTGGTTGCCAAGGCATATGGATATTTAAATTGTGGATTGATCTCCGAAATTACATTGGATACCGTTTTAGCTAATCTTTTGTAACTTTTAAAAAATCCTTTTGAATTTTCTTTATCTACATCTTTCGTATGATATGCTTTTACACCTTCAGAGATCACTATATTATGAAGTTTGCTCTCATTAACATATGCGACACCTGGATTTTCTTTTGAAGCAAAAACGAAAGAATGTATAATTATCTTAAGCTTCTCTTTTGCATCCTTCACATTCATCGTATTCATTGTAATTAGATAGCTCACCCATTCCCAATACCAATTTACAAGGAATATTAATAGCAGATGTTTGTTCTCAAAGTAGCGATAAATAGAAGCTTCTGTAGAACCAATTTTTTCAGCTAATTTTTTAAAGGTAAAAGATTCGAATCCATATTCATCTATTAAAAGGATGATATGTTGAAGAATGTTTTTCCCGAGTTTAGAATCTTGTGGGTCCTTTAGGTAAAGACCTTCATTTAGGGTAAATCGTATTTGTATGCTCATTTTAATGGTTATTAAAAATATGCTTCGCAAAGCTAAAAAAACGAAATTGAATTTGATTTAGAATTCAAAGGTAAGAAAGTATAACAATTTTTCATGATAGTAATACTATCATTTTAAAAAGTATTATTATATTAGCAATTGAAAAATTTGTTAATTCAAAAAAATGCAACTATGAGGAGTACTATTTTTTCACATTTAAAAAGTGATATCCCGTCTAGTATTGTGGTTTTTTTTGTGGCACTACCATTATGTTTAGGAATTGCTCTAGCAAGTGGAGCGCCACTTTTTTCCGGTTTAATCGCTGGAATTATTGGAGGAATAATCGTTGGAGCCTTAAGCGGATCCAAAATTGGAGTAAGTGGTCCTGCTGCTGGTCTGGCCGCAATAGTCTTAACAGCTATCGGATCTCTTGGAGGTTTTGAAAATTTTCTTTTAGCAGTTGTTTTAGGAGGGGTAATACAACTACTTTTTGGAGTGTTAAAAGCCGGGGTAATTGGTTATTACTTCCCATCATCTGTAATTAAAGGTATGCTTACAGGAATAGGTATTATAATTATACTTAAGCAAATACCTCATTTTTTTGGTTATGATGCAGATCCCCAAGGAGATTTTGCCTTTTTTCAGGTAGATGGTGAAAACACATTTTCAGAATTATTTAAAATGGTAAATTATATTAGACCAGGCTCTGCTTTAATTGGAATCATCGGACTTTCTATTTTATTATTATGGGATAAAGTGCTATCTAAAAAATCTAAGATTTTCCAAGTAATACAAGGACCATTGGTAGCGGTAGCAGCTGGTATTATCTATTTTCTAATTACTAAATCTAACGAGGCATTAGCAATTTCTCAATCTCATTTGGTTAGTGTTCCGGTACCAGAAAATGTTTCATCATTCTTAGGGCAATTTAGCTTTCCAAATTTTGGAGCTATTGGGAATCCAGAAATTTGGGTTGTTGCATTTACTATTGCTCTGGTTGCGAGTTTAGAAACCTTGCTTTGTGTTGAGGCTACAGATAAACTTGATCCTCATAAAAATGTTACTCCAACAAACAGAGAGCTTTTGGCTCAGGGAACAGGTAATATTATCTCAGGAATGATTGGTGGACTTCCAATTACTCAAGTTATCGTGAGAAGTTCGGCAAATATTCAATCTGGTGGACGAACTAAATTATCGGCGATTATTCACGGATTTTTATTGTTGATCTCTGTAATGGTCATCCCGACCCTTTTAAATATGATTCCTTTATCTGTTTTAGCGGCTATTTTATTAATAGTAGGATACAAGTTGGCTAAACCCGCGCTATTCAAAAAAATGTATGATCTAGGTTGGAAACAATCTATACCATTTACAGTGACTGTTCTAGGAATTGTATTTATCGATTTACTTTATGGAATTGGTCTTGGCTTAGCAGTAGGAATTGTGGTTGTACTTATTAAGAGCTATCAAAACTCTCACTTCTTGAACAAAGAAGGTGAAGAAATACAGGATGGAAAAATTAAAATGACTTTAGCCGAAGAGGTAACTTTCTTTAATAAGGGAGCAATTTTAAAGGAATTAGAAAACTTACCAGAAAACTCTCATTTAGAATTAGATGTTAGAAAAACAAGGTATTTAGATAATGATATTATAGAAATTTTAGATGATTTTGCTATAAAGGCTAAGGAACGTAACATAAACATAAAATTAATCTCAGAGCGTGGTGTTGTTGAAAATCCGCCAAGCTTTATTGAATTTTTTCAATTAACATCCAAAACAGCATAAAAGAATAATTAATTATAAAATATATATTATGAAAGCACATACTAAAGAGACACAGGCAACCATGACCCCAGACAAGGCATTAACATTTTTAAAGGAAGGAAATATTAGATTCCAAAATAATCTAAAAGCGAATAGAAATCTTTTGGAACAGGTGAATGACACCAGTGATGGACAATTTCCTTTTGCAACAATTTTAAGTTGTATAGACTCACGAGTATCTGCAGAATTAGTTTTTGATCAAGGACTAGGAGATATTTTTAGTGTTCGTATTGCAGGAAATTTTGTAAACGAAGATATTCTAGGAAGTATGGAATTTGCTTGTAAGCTTGCGGGAACTAAATTAATTGTGGTTTTAGGTCACACCGCGTGTGGCGCAATAAAAGGCGCTTGTGATGATGCTAAACTCGGAAATTTAACCAAGATGTTAGCAAAAATTAAACCGGCAGTAAATGCGGTTAAAGAACCAGAAGATCCAAGTTTGCGTAATTCCTCAAATTCTGAATTTGTGGACAATGTTTCCGCGAAAAATGTACAGCTTACAATAGACAGAATTATGCAAGAGAGTGACGTTCTTTCAGAAATGCAGAGCAATGGGGAAATTAAAATTATAGGAGCTATGTACGATATTAATACTGGAGAAGTTAGTTTTAATGACTAGGGATTTATATAATGAGAGTTAGCTTTAAATTAAATATAAATCCAAAGATGGTGGCATTAGCTTTAGGGCTAATGTTACCAATTTTTGTTCAAGCTCAGAATAGCGATCTTGGTAATTGGTTAATTTATATAGGGAATAAGAAATTGAATAACAATTGGAATATTCATAATGAAGTTCAATATAGAAATTATAATGCTATTGGAGATTTGGAACAGCTGCTTTTAAGAACTGGATTGGGTTATACTTTTAATGAGGGCACAAATAATTTTTTAATTGGCTATGCTTATATTTTATCTGAAAACTATATAGGGGATAGCAATGAAAAATTATCAATAAATGAACACCGCATCTTTCAACAATTCACCTCTAAGCAAAGAGTGGGAATTGTAGGTATTAACCATCGATATCGATTTGAGCAACGCTTTATTGAAGAGGATTACAAAATGCGCTTTCGATACTTTTTAAGTCTTAATATTCCTGTGGTGAAAAAAGAAGAAACGGAGAAGTTGTATTTGTCTGCCTATAATGAGATATTTATTAATACCGAATCTTCAATTTTTGATAGAAATAGAATTTATGGTGGTTTTGGCTATCACCTCAATGAGAGCATACGCATTGAATTGGGATATATGAATCAGATTTTCGAAAGGACTAGTCGTGACCAAATCAATGTGATGACATTTGTGACCTTCTAAACCAGCATTTAATTTTTGGTCTTAGGGATCAACCTTTTGAATAAAATACAATAATGAGCAGTGTTTTGTTCATTTTAGAAAATAAAAAAAACCGCAGTAATGCGGTTTTTTTATTAATATGGATTACATATTAATTCATGTCGTCTGCAGCTTCTTCGCCATTTACATCATCGGTATTGTGAACTTCTTCATCAATCTCTTCACCTATTTTTTCGGCACCGGCTTCAATTTTTTCTCCTGCTTTTTTAGCATTGGTCTCAATGTCTTCGCCAATAGATTCTAAAGCATCTTTCGTTTTGTCTTGTGTGGTTTCTCTACAAGAATAGATAGAAGTTGCAAAAACTCCTGCGAACACTAATAAAAATAATTTTTTCATGGTTTTAAGTTTTAATGGTTAAACTGAAAAAAGCCATCTTAATAAATTAAGATGGCTTCAGAAAATTATGAATGTAAAAGACTACAAATCGTCGTCTCCGTTTACATCATCAGTTCCGTTTACTTCTTCTTCTAACTCAGTTTCAGCATTCTCACCGGCAGCTTCAATTTCGTTACCAGCATCTTCAGCTGCATCTTCCATGTCGTCTGCAGCAGATTCCATTGCATCTTCTGTTTTCTCTTCTGTAGTTTCTCTACAAGAATAGATTGATAAAGAGAATACTGCAGCTAATAATAATAAAGATAATTTTTTCATTTTAAAATGTGTTTAATTAGTTGAACAGCAAATTTAAACTAATTTTTAATTTTGCCAAGTACTCTTTTCAGTTAAATATTTCCAATATCTTTTTGGAACATGCTGAAGATGTAATTTCATATTTTTTCTCGATTTTATATTGGTACTTGCAAAATATTCTTTCCACAGTTTCTGAAATTCTATCTCGGATGCCTTGTAAATACTAGTGTTGCTTTTCTCTACTGAAAAAGATTTATCAAAAGTTAGATTTATATAGGTGGTTTCCTGAAGGTTATAAAAAATGCCAAAATTTCGGTTTAAATCATAAATTATCCATTTTTGGTCGGCATATCTACTCTCAAAATGGTCTAAAATGATCGGTAAAACGTTAAAATCTGGTTCTATAGAAGCAAAAAAAATCTCGTCATGGGTTAATTTAAATCTCACAAATGCTTCCATTCTATGTTTTTCTCGATGAACTTGTTTAGCAATTTGATTGATTTTTAGAACAATAGGATTTCCGTAATCTACTGAAGAGAAATTATTTGAGTTGAAAGCAAGTTGAATGTATTGAAGTAAATTCATTTCAATTCCGGTCATTTCGCTTAGAAATGCCCAATACAATTGCCGATTTCCTGAAGCAGATATTTTTTTCTTCAACCCGCATTTTACCCTTTCTGCTTTTTCAGAATCTGTAATAACCACTTCAGACACTCCAAACATAGAAGCTTGCATCAAATTTTCAACACTAATAGAATGAATCTCTAGTTTCTGTTCAAAAACTTGAAATACACAGCTTAGAAATCCATCAAAACTGCCATCATATCCTAAACTTACTATATTGTTCATGGCGTGAAAAGTTTTAACTGAATTCCGAAATCATCTCTAAATTTACTGCTGGAGTTTTGAAGGATCAAGCCTTTGATCTGGATCGGACTCAGATCTCTTTTTTCAAAAGATCTGGAATTGCAGGTAATAAAATATTTAGCTCTGTTTAAAGCAACACCTATCTTTTTAAGATGCTCCCAGTTGAGATTTCTAAATTTTCTAGCTTCAATTATTTTATGAACAGATTTCATTCCAATCCCCGGAACCCGTGCTATTAATTGTTTATCTGCTTTATTAATGTCTAATGGAAACATTGCCGGATTTCTCAAAGCCCAGCTAAGCTTTGGGTCTACATCTAGATCTAGATTTTGATGCTGTTCATTTAATAGTTCTCTTATATCGAATCCATAAAACCTAAGCAACCAATCTGTTTGATACAATCTGTTTTCTCTTAGTAATGGTACAGGACTTCCAAGCGCAGGCAATCTAGAATCGTTTGCAATGGGGATATACCCGGAATAATAGACCCGTTTCATTTTAAATTTTTGATAATAATAAGCAGCAGAATACATCACATCACGGTCACTTTCTCCTGTGGCGCCCACAATCATTTGGGTGCTCTGTCCAGCGGGTGCATATTTCGGAGTACTTTTAATAATCTTCTTTTCGCTTTGATAGACTTGGATGGCATCTTTTACCGCTGCCATTGGTTTAATAAAATCTTCATGCTTTTTATCTGGCGCTAATAACTTTAATCCAGAAATTGTTGGGATCTCTATGTTTACTGAAAGCCTGTCTGCATATAAACCTGCTTCCCGCATAAGCTCATCACTGGCTCCGGGAATGGATTTTAGATGAATGTATCCATTAAAATTCTCTTCCAATCTCAACTTTTTAGCAACTTGCACTAGTCGTTCCATGGTATGATCTGGACTTTTAAATATTCCTGAACTTAAAAAAAGACCTTCAATATAATTTCGTCGGTAAAAGTTCATGGTAAGACTAACCACTTCTTCAATTTTAAAAGCGGCTCGTTTTATATCATTGCTTTTTCGGGTAACGCAATAGGCACAATCGAAAATGCAATGGTTGGTGAGTAAGATCTTCAGTAAAGAAACACAACGGCCATCTTCTGTATACGTATGGCAAATTCCAACACCATCGCTGTTTCCCAGTCCGCCTTTATTTGCTCTTTTGCTTCCGCTGCTTGAGCATGAAATATCATATTTAGCAGCATCTGCTAAAATGTTCAATTTTTCTTTAATCCTTTCAAAAGACATACTTATTCTTTTTGGTTTAGCTTTAATTCCTTTTTCTCTTCGAGACTTTTCATTTTTTCTATTCGGTGTCCGGTAGCTAGATTGGTTTCAGCAAACCGTGGATCGGTGATATAGGCCTCTTTTCTCATTCTGCTGACTTCAATACTTAAAAAATCGAATTCTTCGGTAACTTTTCCCAGCATTGCATAAATACCGCGACCTCTAAAATTGTATTTTTCGGCAACAGGAGGGAAGAGGATGGTATCGAAAAAACAACCATCACGATCTATAAAAGTTCCGAAATACATTGGTTTGCCTTTTGCCGTTCGGGTATTCTTAACAGTAACCAGATATCCATATATCAAGATGTGTTTGTTTAGAAATTGTGGCAGATCCTTTTGACCTAAGCTATTTTTTGGTTCTTCCAAAAGCAATTCGAAATGGCTGCAAAGCGGAAATCCTAAAAGTTCTATTTGCTCGAAAGCAGCTTCTAAATTAGTGGTGTGTAATGCCGGTAAGGTGAATTTCCGGTGCTTAGGAACAAAAAGAGGGATCTGATGTGGCTTTTTAGGTTTTTTGCTCAGCTTAAAATGTGCTTCCCAAAGTAATTTGTATTTATCTATTCCTGTAAACCGAAATGCATTTATCCTAATAAGAATGCTTAACTGCTCGATGCTAATAGGTACTCTGTCTATAAAATTCTCTAAAGACAGGAAGTATCCCTGAAAATTTCGGTTCTCCAAAATGCGTTGCGCTGCCCGATGCTCGAGTTCTTTTAAATTTCCAAAACCCAAATACAGCGTTTTCCCTTTTATTGTGTTGTGATAATCTCCTTCATTAATGCATGGCGGTTCTATACTTGCGCCATTCATTTTTGCTTCATGCACATAAAGCTCGGTAGAATAAAAACCACCTCCATTGTTTAGTGTAGCAACCATATATTCTAATGGGAAATAGGCCTTTAAGAACAAACTTTGATAGCTCTCTACCGCATAACTGGCAGAATGCCCCTTAGCAAAGGCGTAACCGGCAAAACTCTTTATCTGGTCCCAAACTTCAAAAATGGTCTTTTCTTCAATCCCTTTTTTCTGGCAATTGGAGATAAACTTCTCTTCTACTTGTTTAAACTCATCTCTGGACCTGTATTTCCCACTCATTCCGCGGCGTAGCACATCTGCTTCCCCAAGGCTTAGTCCCGCAAAATAATGAGCTACCTTAATTACATCTTCTTGATATACCATAATTCCATAGGTGTCCGGCATTATTCTGGCAAGTTCTGGATGAGCATTACTGCGCCTTTCTGGATATCTATGACGTAAAATATACTCTCGCATCATTCCGCTTTTTGCCACTCCGGGTCTAATAATAGAACTTGCCGCTACTAAACCTAAATAGGTGTCTGTCTGAAGTTTTTTAAGAAGCATGCGCATTGCGGGAGATTCTACATAAAAACAACCCACACAAGAGGCATTTCTTATAAGCTGATTTACCTTTGGATCTTTCTTGAACTTATTTACATCATGAATATCAAATGCTGCTGCCAAAGGTTGGTTTTGAGCAATGATATCTAGAGAATCTCTAATTTTTCCTAAGCCGCGTTGTGCCAGAATATCAAATTTATATAGCCCCACGTCTTCTGCAATTACCATATCGAACTGTACGGTAGGAAAGCCTTTTGGAGGAAGATCTAGTGCAGAAAAAGCGGAAAGTGGTTTGTTAGAGATAAGGATCCCACCTGCATGAATGCTCAAATAATTGGGCATTCCTTGGATAAGTTCTCCGTATTTTAGAACAAGCTTATGGATCTCGTCTTGTTCATTCTTTGGGAGATAACCATCACATAACTTATCGATATCTTCTTTTGGCAATCCAAACACTTTTCCTAATTCACGAATCACCGCTTTTCGCTGAAAAGTGTTATAGGTGGCCAGAAGTGCCGTATGTTTAAATTCTGTGAAGATGAAACGAGTAATATCTTTCCGATCGTTCCAGGAAAAATCTAGGTCAAAATCTGGCGGACTGGTACGATATTCATTTATAAAACGCTCAAAATACAGGTCTAATTCTATAGGATCTACTTCGGTTATTTGCAGTAAATAAGCCACAATGCTATTTGCGCCACTTCCTCTCCCTACATAGAAATACCCTTTTTCGCGCGCATATTGGCAAATACGCCAGTTAATTAAAAAGAAAGAAACAAAATGCAGTTGCTTGATCACTTTTAATTCTGAAGAAAGTCTTTTTTCAACTTCTTCGGTGATCTCGGAGTATCTAAATCCTAGTCCTTTTTCACAAAGTGCTTCCAGCAATTCCTCGTCTTCTGCTTCACTTTCAGTATATAATTTCTGGTTTTGAGGAATTCTGTTGCTGGAAAAATCGAAATGAATTTCACATTGATCTAGCAGCTCTTGCGTATTCTGAAGAATAAATGGGAAGTCGGAGAACTGCTGCTTCAATTCTTCCAGAGGGATCATGTATTCTTCTTGTCCTGCTTGCTCTTCAGGAGAAAGTTTACTTAATAACGTATTGTTGTCTATAGCTCGTAAAAGACGGTGTGCATTAAAATCTCGCTTATTTCGGTAAGTTACTGGTTGCAATACCACCAGCTTTTCCGTGAGCTCCTTCAGCTTAGAGAAGCGCAATTTGCGTAGTTCTGCAATAGAAACTCCTATAAACTCATGCGCTTCAAATTTTATAGTTTCTGAAGTAAGTATTTTTTCAAAAGGATAAATTACAAATGCATTTTTGAAGCAGGGTGCTTTGCTTGGAATAACAGATTTTTGCTGAAGATGTCCGGATAGAAATTCATTTAATTCCTGAAAACCTTCGTTGTTCTTGGCAATAGCGATATACTCTTGTTTAGCACCATTCCTAAAATCTATTCCCAACACCGGAGATATTCCATACTCTTTAGCCGTGCGAACAAAATTTAAACAAGCCGAAGTGTTGTTTATATCTGTAAGCACTAATTTATCTACATGATTGTTCTGCGCCAATTCCAGTAATTCAATTTCTGAAAAAGTGCCAAAACGCATGCTGTAATATGTATGGTTATTTAAATACAAGTTAATAGGAGTAATTAGTAGTTAGAATGGAGTAATGAGTATTCCGTTTTTTGAGATTGTTGATAGTTTTATGTTGATCTTTTTTCATTCTAGCTTTGAAATTTTAATT
>CAZWSP010000100.1:5000-12471 GCA_964636585.1 uncultured Antarcticibacterium sp. | reverse complement strand
GAAATCTTCGCTTATGTTAGATATATCTTACCAAATACTCCTGCTTCAGAAACTGGATTAAAAAGAGGTGATATCATCAATAGAATCGACGGACAGCAATTAACAGATGCTAACTACAATACTTTATTCGGGGCAGATTCATTTACAGTTGGTCTTGCAACACTTGAAGGAAGCAACATTACTAATAAAGATCAGACATACGATCTAACTAAGATTGCAAACTATCAATCTAACCCTGTATTTATTTCGAAGACCTTAGATGTAGATGGTAAAAAAGTTGGTTATTTAATGTATAATAGTTTTACTGCAGATTACGATCCTCAATTAAACGCTGCATTTGGACAATTTAAAGCTGATGGAGTTACCGATCTTATTTTAGATCTACGTTATAATGGTGGTGGATCAGTTAGAACTGCTACAGATCTTTCTTCAATGATCACTGGACAATTTGCTGGGCAATTATTCATGAAAGAATTTTGGAATGCAGATTATCAGGCTTATTTTGAAAGTGAAGCGCCACAAAGATTATTGAATAACTTCAACACAACTTTAAAAACTGGAGAAATGATCAATAGCCTTAATTTAAGTAAGGTTTATGTGATCACTACTAACAGATCTGCTTCTGCAAGTGAATTAGTGATCAATGGATTAAATCCTTATATAGATGTTGTTCAAGTTGGAGAAACTACCACTGGTAAATTCCAAGCTTCCGTAACTCTATATGACTCTCCAAACTTTGGAAGAGAAAATGCAAATCCTTCTCATACGTATGCAATTCAACCTTTAGTATTAAAATCGGTTAACTCTGCCGGAGTTTCAGATTATATTAATGGACTAAATCCAGATATCGAAGTTATTGAGAATATTAGAGATCTTGGAGTATTAGGAGAATTAAGCGATCCTTTATTGAATGCTGCTGTTAATGATATTTTAGGAAACAGAATTAGTATTAATTCAGATTTCACGAAATACAAATTTGTTGGTGAAAGTTCTATGAAAGATCTTAACTACCAGAGAATGTACATAGATAAACTTCCTGCTCCAATCGAAAGATAAGCTGTAGTTGTAATAAATAAAAAGGGTGCGATTTAGATCGCACCCTTTTTATTTCAAAAAAATGAGCCTTTTTAAAAATTTAAAGCCAATCCAAATCGTGCATTTCTACCACGCGTATTAAATCTATAGATTTCTTCATAGCGTTCATTCGTAATATTAGAAACTCCTGCAAAGATCTTTACATTCTGGTTGATCTTATGTCTAATAGAGAAATCTAAAAGGTTGTAACTTTCTAAATTCACTACTACATTTTCAAAAATTTCACTGTCGTAATAACTATCTGATCTCTGTCCTGTAAATTGATAATTTAGAGAAACTTCTGTGTTTTCTCCTACGGCATAATCTATAGAAGCATTTACTTTATTTTCAGGGATTCGCAATGCAAAACGATCTTCTGCCTTTGTATAAGTGTAATTGGCAGATAAACCAATGGCATCGTTGAATGAATAATTCATCTCTAGTTCAACTCCACTTGCATTAAATTCATCTTCAATGTTTTGATATTCTGCTGCAAATGTTTCAGGATCTATAGTTACAAAATCTATAAAATTTTCGGTGTTTCTATTAAAATAGACCGCGCTAAATCTCGTTCCTTTATTAGAATATTCAAATCCTCCTTCTATGGTATTACTCTCTTCAGGATTTAAGTCTAAATTCCCATAGGTGCTATCGTAGAGTTGATATAATGATGGAGTTATGTAAGCGGTACTATAAGATCCAAGTACCTTTAAATTCCCCTTTGGTAACTCAAAAGTATAAGAAGGATTTATGTTATATACCCAATTGCTTCCATATTCACTATGTATATTCAGGCGAACTCCAGTATTAATATTTAGTCCGTTCCCAGAAAGATAAACCAGATTTACATAAGGATCAACAATATTAAATTTTGCAACATCATCACTAACTGTCTGTGCAAACGAGGTCTCTCCAAAAGGCACGCTGTAGCTGTTAAAACTACTGAAGACTCCATTTAAACCAACTAGCGTATGGAATTTTTCAGCAATTATATATTTGTTATAAGTATCAATAGCGTAGGCCTTGCTGTCATATTTATTTGGATAATCGGAAATGATCTCCCTTTTTAATTCTGAATAGCTATCACTAAAAACATAACTCCCGTTCTTGTAAGTAGCAACCCAATGACTACCAGTTCTAAATTGTTCACTTTCCAAGATGTTATTAGAGTCGGTGTACAGAAAAGCATCATCGTAAGAACTACTGAAGTTGTCATAGTTTCCGTAGAAATAGAATTTTAATTGATCGCTTAATGTATAACCAATCCTTGCATAAACGTTGTATTTGTAGAAAGGATCATCTTCAAAGGCTTCGTCTTCATCTGAAGCTCTTACTGCCGACATATTATCTGTTGCTCGATTACTGAAATTAACCTGATAATCAAATTTCGACAGTTTCCCGCTAAGCCCAACAGAGTTATCGAATTGTGCAATTTCATAATCCTGATCTGAAGTGTTCTGATTTGTTCCCAATACAGATTGAAGCTGCAAACTTATTTTTTTATCCTTTGGTGCTTTGGTGGTTACATTAATTACTGCCGTTGCTGCCCCAGAACCGTACAAAGTACTAGATGCTCCTTTAATGATCTCTATAGATTCAACTTGATCTAAGGCAAGTAATCTCAAGTCAAAATCATTAGAAATAGAAGATGGATCGCTTAACTGCACCCCGTCTACCAAAATTACAACCTGCCTGTTTCTTCCGCCTCGAACATAATATCCTAGATTTAATCCATCGGTACTTCTCGCGCCATTAATTTCAATTCCAGAAACTCGATTTATGACTTCAGAAATGCTTTGTCCACTGCTTCTTTCCAGTTCTTTTGCAGTGATCTTGGTTACTACTTTTCCACTATTTTCTCGTTTCAATTTAAATTTTGAATCGATCAAGACCACTTCATCCAAAGTGTCTACAGCTATTTCATTTTGTTGTCCATAGAACAAACCGGTGCATAGCAACGCACCACAAATCCATAATTTTTTGTGCATGATAAATTAGTTTACCAGGAAAAAAGATGTAGTATCCTACACCAAACTCTTTACCCGAAAGTTTGACATTAGCGAAAATTGGCAGGTCTCCTGGCTCGTGTCTTGTTATTCACCTTCCCATCTTAAAAAGACAGTGGTATAAAGAAGTAATAATAACAAGCATCCTACTTTCCCTATATTATGGGTTTCAGACTAAACTTACAGTTGCGGGAACAGCTTTGGATTTATCTTTTCAATTTTATTCACTGAAAATAGATGCACCAAATTCCCTTTTAATCGATGGGTTTCTTATTTCTGAAGAAAGCATCAAACCAAAAATTCATCGCGAAATTAAACATTTCTACATCTTCGGCTTTAAAAAATTTAAATAATATTACTTTTGAAGCTTAAACCGAATTCTTTTGATCAGATTATTCTTGTTGTTCTCCATTGTAATATTCACTTCATGTAAAAACGAAGAGAAAGAACTTTCTGCTAATAATACTGCTACAGATACGCTTTTGGTGGAATACGCAAAAGGCTTTACAATTACTCAGCACAAAGGTTTCAAACTTTTAAAAGTGAACAACCCCTGGCCAAATGCAGATCAGGATTTCACTTATCTACTTTCAGAAGAAAATGCCGATATCCCTAAAAATATAAATTACGATTACCAGATAACTATTCCACTAAAAAAGATTGTTGTTACCTCTACCACGCATATCCCATCCTTAGAAATGCTAGATGAGGAAAACACGTTGGTAGGATTTCCTGGTCTGGATTATATTTCTTCAGAAAAAACAAGAGATCGAATTTCCAAAGATCAAATTACAGAATTAGGCCAAAATGAAGCTATTAATACCGAAGTTCTAATCTCAATTCAGCCAGACGCGTTGATTGCTTTTGCAATAGATGGAAATAACAAGACTTTTAAAACGATTCAAAAAAGTGGAATTCCTGTATTGTATAATGGAGATTGGACCGAAGAATCACCACTTGGCAAGGCAGAATGGATTAAATTCTTTGGTGCACTTTACAATAAAGACAAGGAAGCAGTAGCTTATTTTATCAAGATAAAAACCGACTATCTTAAAGCGAAAGACTTAGCTAAAAATGCAACTTCTTCTCCTAGTGTTTTAAGTGGATCTATGTATAAAGACCAGTGGTATGTGCCTTACGGAAATTCCTGGCAGGCACAATTCATAAAAGATGCCAACGCAAACTATATTTATTCTGATACCAATGGAAGCGGTAGTATCGCTTTATCTTTTGAAAGCGTATTAAACCAAAGTCAGAATGCTGAATTTTGGATAGCTCCAGGTCAATTTCAGTCATTCGATCAATTAGCTAAAAACTCTGCACATTATTCCCAGTTCAAGGCGGTTAATGAAAGAAAAGTATTTACGTATAGCAATACGCTAGGCGAAACTGGTGGGGCAATTTATTACGAACTCGCTCCCACCAGACCAGATCTGGTACTAAAAGATCTGATATCCATTTTTCATCCCGAACTATTACCAGACTACAAAACCACCTTTTTTAAACCACTTCAATAATGCCGGGTGCTAAAAACTATAGATTGCTGCTTTTGCTCTTGGTTTTTATCATGATCTTCATGGCATTTTTAAATGTTAGTTTAGGGTCTGTTTCTATTCCTTTTAAGGATATGGTGGGTATTCTGTTTCAACAGGAAATAGCAAATGAAAGTTGGAGCTACATTATATTAGAATACAGATTACCAAAGGTCTTTACCGCAATACTAACTGGCTCTGGACTGGCGGTAAGTGGGCTTTTAATGCAAACCTTATTTAGAAATCCATTAGCAGGGCCCTATGTTTTAGGATTAAGTAGCGGAGCAAGTTTAGGCGTGGCATTAGTAATCATGGGAGCTACATTATTTGGAGGAACCGCAGCAGTTCTTCTTGTGTCCAAATGGAGCTTAGTAATTGCATCAAGTTTGGGAAGTTTATTAGTATTATTAGCTGTTTTAATGGCTTCTGCTAGATTGCGGGATACTATGGCAATTCTGATTATAGGTTTAATGTTTGCAAGCCTTACGGCTGCTGTTGTTAGTGTACTCGCCTATTTTAGTCCTGCCGCACAATTACAACAATACATATTCTGGTCTTTTGGAAGCTTAGGAAATTTATCTTGGCAGGAAGTGGCTATATTAAGCTCCTTTTGGTTCTTTGGAATTTTAATTGCCATTGCATGCATTAAAAATTTGAATACGCTTTTGCTTGGAGAACAATATGCCAGAAGCCTTGGTGTGAAAATTAGCAGAAACAGATTTTTGATAATTGTTGCAACCAGCCTTTTAGCTGGAAGTATTACTGCCTTTGCAGGACCCATTGCCTTTGTTGGACTTGCGGTACCTCATTTAATAAGACAAGTAATTCCAACTAACGATCACAGAACCTTATTGCCTGCAGTTATATTGGGCGGCGCCATTCTTATGCTTGCCTGCGATATTGCAGCACAAGTACCTGGTAGTGAATATACTTTACCAATTAATGCAATTACTTCTTTAATTGGGGCTCCTGTTGTAATTTGGCTGCTTATTAGAAAGAGAAAATTTATATTTTAAGATCGAAAAGACAGAGCAACATAGCGTTTTAAGTACTAGCAGTCTAAGTGTTGGTTATCGAAATAAATCGATAGTTACCTGCATTGCCAAAAATGTAAACTTAGAAATTAGTCAAGGAGAATTGGTTGGGCTTATTGGGGTAAACGGAGTTGGGAAATCTACTCTATTACGCAGTTTAAGCGGAGTACAAGCAGTGCTGGAAGGTTCCGTTTCTATAATGAAAACATCTCTTAAAGATATTTCTCCTGAAGAATTGGCACAAACGATTAGCGTTGTATTAACCGAACAACCTATCTCAAAAAATTTGAGTGTTACTGAACTTATTGCTCTAGGAAGACAACCGTATACTAACTGGATAGGAACGCTATCTAAGCTGGATAAGGAAAAGATAAATGAAGCTATCTCTTTGGTTGATATCAGTTTATTAAAGGATAAACGATGTTTTGAACTTAGCGATGGGCAATTACAAAAAGTGCTCATTGCAAGAGCTTTAGCACAGGACACTCCGCTTATTATTTTAGATGAACCTACCACACATTTAGATATGTATCATCAGGCATATGTCCTAAAACTATTAAAGAAGCTCACCACAGAAACAAGCAAAAGCATTCTTTTTGCAACTCACGAGATAAATCTTGCGCTTCAGCTTTGCGATAAACTTATTGTGATGACGAAAGATTCTGTATTTACAGGAACTCCAGATGAACTTATAAATAAGGAAGTACTTTCCAGCATATTCCCTTCAGATCTTATCTATTTCGATAAAGAGGCTATTTCCTTCAAAATAAAAACCTAGCTTTTTAATTTCTAGAATTCAGATTTAATCTGTTCAAAAGAAATTCAAATAAGTATATTTGAAAAAAGGCTTCCATTTAATGACCGATCCTATTCAAACTTCCTTAATTTGTCTTGCTGTGCTTGTTGTCGGGTTGCTATTTGGTTATTTCCTAGCACGACTAAAATTAAAGTCGGCACTCAGTGTTTCTGAAGAAAAGCACAATCAACAAAAACTTCAGTTAGAAGAAGTTAAAAATAATTATATCAGTCAGTTAGAAAATTTAAAAGAAGTGAATTCAGATTCTAAAATTCAATTTGAAAAACAGCTCATTAAAACCGAATCTGAACGAGAATCTATCAGAAAAGAAAAAGACTTTTTAAGCACAGAGCTTGCCACAAGAAATTCTGAATTTGAGAGTTTGGCAAGAAAAAATGCTGAACAAAAGAAAGAAGTTGAAGATTTACAAGAACGCTTCAGTAAAGAATTTGAGAATTTAGCAAATCGAATTTTTGATCAGAAATCGGAGAAATTCACCTTACTGAACAAGGAAAATATTCAAAATATATTAGACCCTCTTGGTGAAAAAATTAAAAGCTTCGAACAAAAAGTAGATAAAAACAATGTAGATTTCATCCAAAGACATGCCCAACTCGGGGAACAACTTCAGCATTTAAACACTCAGAATCTTAAAATTAGCGAAGAGGCAATCAATCTTACAAAGGCTCTTAAAGGAGACAACAAGATGCAAGGAAATTGGGGAGAAATGATATTGGAGCGTGTTTTAGAACGAAGCGGACTTCAAAAAGGCAGTGAATATTTGGTTCAGCAAAATTTTCAGAATTCCGAAGGAAAAAGAATGATGCCAGATGTGATCATTCAACTACCTGGCAATAAAAAGATGATAGTGGATTCAAAAGTTTCTCTTAACGCCTACGAACGTTATATGAATGAGCCGATAGAGGCTGAAAAGGAAACTCATCTTAAAAACCATTTGATCTCGGTAAAAAGTCGTGTTGATGAACTTAGCGCGAAAAATTACCATTTGATGTATGAGATGGAAAGTCC
>CAZWSP010000100.1:0-4990 GCA_964636585.1 uncultured Antarcticibacterium sp. | reverse complement strand
CGGATTTTGTCTTGCTTTTTATTCCAATTGAAGCTGCTTTTGCAATTGCTTCTAATAGAAACCCAAACCTATATAATGATGCTTTCGACAAGAATATCATTATAGTTACGCCTACTACCCTATTAGCTGTCCTTAAAACCATAGACAGCATGTGGCAGAACGAAAAGCAAAAACAGAATGCCATAGATATTGCTAACCAGGCCGGCGCTTTATATGATTCTTTCACCAATCTTACCGAAGATCTTTTAAAAGTTGGAAAACAGATTGGAACGGTGCAAAACACCTACGATTCTGCTATGAAAAAGCTAACCGGAAAAGGAAATCTTATTAAAAAAGTAGAAAATTTAAAAAAATTAGGAGCTAGAGCCAGTAAGCAATTAGATCCTAAGTTGATAACGAAATCCAGCGATGAGGTGGAACCTAATTCTTTAATTGAGTAATTCTATGAAAATATTATTGAATGTAATTTTTGTATCCTTAATCTTTTGTAGCAGTATTTCAGCGCAAACTTCAGATTATTATCCTGTTAGAAATAACTGGGAGAGCAAAACCCCGAAAGATTTTAAAATTGATGATTCGGCATTAAATGAAGCCATTAAATTTGCCCAAAAAAATGAATATTCTGGATCCAGAGATCTTAGAGTTGCCATTTTAGAAGGTTTCAAAAATGAACCTTTTCATGAAATTAGCGGTCCTACCAAAAAACGCGGTGGTCCTGCAGGAATAATTCTAAAAAACGGCTATATCGTAGCCCAATGGGGTGAGATTGAAAATGTGGACATGACCTTTAGCGTAACTAAGAGTTTTTTGTCTACTACCGCATTATTAGCAATGCAAGATGGAATTATTCAAAATTTCAACGATCCGGTAAACAATTATGTTTCAGATTCTAATTTCGAAAGTGAACATAACTCCCAGGTTTCTTGGGCACACTTGCTTCAGCAAAATTCAGATTGGAGCGGACAGTTATGGGGAGGTTACGATTGGGCAGACAGACCCCCTTCAGAAGGAAGTTTAAAAGACTGGGAGAATCGAACTTTAAATACTCCCGGAACAGTTTTCGAATACAATGATGTTCGTGTAAATTTGCTTGCTTATTCCTTATTACAAGTTTGGAGGAAACCTTTACCGCAAGTATTAAAAGAAAAGATCATGGATCCAATTGGAGCTTCGGCTAGCTGGAGATGGTATGGACCGGATTCGGCTTGGGTAAATATAGACGGACTCAAAATGCAGTCTGTTACCGGTGGCGGACATTCTGGCGGAGGAATGTTTATTAATACCTTAGATATGGCTAGATTTGGACTGCTTTTCGAGCATAATGGAAACTGGAATGGAGAACAATTGCTTAAAGAATCTTTAATTAAAGAAGCCATGCAACCTTCCAAACCAAATTCCAGATATGGTTACATGTGGTGGCTGAACACTGCCGGGGAATCTCAATGGAAAGGAGTTTCAGAAAAAGTTTTTTACGCTGCCGGTTTTGGTGGTAATTTTATTATTGTAGATCAGGAAAAAGATCTAGTTATTGTTACAAGATGGCTGGAGCCCTCGCAAATAGGAACATTTATTAGCAAAGTATATAACGCACTTTAATATGAAAAGATTTTTATTTATTTTTTTAGGAGCACTTTTATTCATCTACATCTGTTATTTCAGTTTTGTAAGCTTGGTTTCTTATAGCGAAGGAACAAGAACAGGAGAACTTATTAAATTCAGTCATAAAGGAGTTGCAATAAAAACCTGGGAAGGCGAAATAAGTCAAGGGATTAGCGGTGCACAGATCTTCCAATTTTCTGTTTTAGACAGTAAGGATGAAGTTATAATGCAACTTCAAAAGAACGAAGGAAACTACGTGAAACTCACATATGAAGAACGATATACAACTTTTTTCTTTTGGGGAGATACCAATTATTTTATAACCGAAGTTGAAGAAGCCCAATCCCCACATTTTAGAGATAGATAATGAATAAAAAATTTAAAAAAATATCAGAATCCCAGGTGGTGATCTCTGAACTCATGCTTCCCTCCCATTCTAATTTTAACGGAAAAATTCACGGAGGATATCTTTTATCACTTTTAGATCAAATAGCCTTTGCCTGCGGCTCTAAGCATTCCAGAGCTTATTGCGTAACAGCTAGCGTAGATACGGTAGACTTTCTTAGACCCATAGAAATAGGAGAATTGGTTACCTTAAAAGCCTCTGTAAATTATGTGGGCAACAGTTCTATGGTCATTGGAATTCGCGTGGAAGCAGAAGATATTCTTACAGGTGTAGTAAAACATTGCAACTCTTCATATTTCACCATGGTTGCCAAGGATAAAGATGGTAAATCCTTAACTGTTCCCGGACTCATTCTGGAAAATGATCATGATGTTAGAAGGTTCGTGAAAAGTATTAAAAGAAATAAAATGAAAGCAAAGCGTAAAACCGAGTTTCATGAAACCGATTTTGCCTCTAGCGAATACTTGCATATTTTAGATGATTATAACGTTCTAATTACTTTCTAATTGAAGTTTAACGGATTCATCCTAAGCTTATTCATAGCTATTTGCCTGGCTTATTTCTTTCCAACTGCATTGAGTGATCTTCCAGTTGGAATAATTACCGATGTGGGAATTGCTTTAATTTTCTTTTTTTACGGATTAAAACTAGCTCCAGCAGAATTAAAACTAGGGTTCTTAAATTATAAAGCACATGTGCTAATTCAACTTTCTACCTTTTTGCTGTTTCCTTTGCTCACAATGCTTTTCATTCCATTTTTTGAAGCGGGAACGTCTTCAGAACTTTGGTTATCAATTTTCTTTTTGGGAGTTCTACCTTCCACGGTATCATCTTCTGTGGTAATGGTGGCTATTGCAAGAGGAAATTTGCCAACTGCAATCTTTAATGCTAGCATTTCCGGGTTGATTGGAATTTTGATCACTCCGCTTTGGCTAAGTTTTTTCATGGCTAATTCTGGAGAATTCGATTTTACCGCCATCTTATATAAACTCTGTTTGCAAATTGTACTTCCTCTAGTTCTAGGACTATTATTACAGCGTTTCTTAGGAGAATTTGCGCGGAAACATAACACCAAATTAGGTTATTTCGATAAAGCGGTAATTGTGCTAATCGTTTATACAAGCTTTAGCAATTCGTTTAACTCCGGATTATTTGAAAGTATAATGATAGTAGATCTGCTAAAGATCTTGGGGATCGTTATTATTCTATTCTTCGGTATGTATCTAATAATTGGAGCAATCTGCAAATGGTTGAATTTCGATATTCGCGACACGATTACTGCCAAATTCTGTGGAACAAAAAAATCTTTGGTTCATGGTTCTGTAATGGTAAAGATCATATTTGGAACCAGCGCTACTGTTGGGATCTTTCTATTACCAATTATGTTATATCATATCTTGCAATTGCTAATAGTAACCATATTTGCTGAAAGATATGGGAAAAGAGAAATTGTTAATACAAATTAGAACCTCTTAAATTATACAGTTATTATTCCTTTAATCATGCTGTTACTATAGCTATCGAAAATGCTTCAGCATCCCCTGCATCAAAGAAAAGACCCTGAAACTAGTTCAGCGTGATGCAATTTAATTGGAATTAAATTATAACTGGATAAATTATAAATAGATAGCTATTTCTGAAGAATTAATTGTAAATAAGATCCATCCAATCAATAACAACAATCCTCCTAAGGGAGTAATTGGACCTAAAAATTTCCATTTATTATTAGCTGCTGATGTTAAGCACAATCCGTAAATACTGAAGGAAAAAAGTAGTACTCCCAAAATAAAACACCATCCCATAATTTGCTGAGAAGTTTCAATAAAAGGAAATATTAACCCGGAAATTATAAGGATCAACGCATGATACATTTGGTATCTTACTCCAGTTTCAAAACTTTTCTGAAGCTCTTCAGAAAAACGCTTCTTTAATGCGTGGGCTCCAAAAGCACCAAATAACACTGCCAACGCTCCATATATTCCACCAAAAATTAACACTAGTTCTTTCATATGCTAAAATTACGTGAAATTACTCTCGATAAAAAGCAATTATTTCTTAGAAGCTCTCAAGAGCCTTATCTTGCAGCAAAAATAATTTATGAAGAAGTCTTTATTTATAATTGCGATCACTGCTCTAGTATTAACAAGTTGTAGCCCAAAATTGGCAGGAACTTGGAATGTAGACAGATATGAAGTTGATAATCAAAAAGGTCAGAATGTAACCACGAAAAATGCAGGGGAAATTGTGATCAATAAAAATGGAACAGGTGAGAAAAACATCAAGTACAACATGTTTCAAAATGAATTCAGCGATCTGCAAAAGTTTAATTGGAGTATGCAAGGAACAGATCTAATCACGATCACCAGCGAAAGATCTAAAGAAAAATCTGAGTTTGATAAAACTTGGATCATGATTACCAATTCAAAGAAAAAACAAGTTTGGAAATCTACAGATGGTAAAAATTCTGTTCAGATCCTTGAGATGAGCAAAAAATAATTGCTTAGAATATTAAAATAAAAAAAAGGCTGCTTAATATTTAAGCAGCCTTTTTTTTTATCTGTTATTTGATTATTTGCTCAAATACATTTTTCTTCTTGCATAAAGATCATAGAAGATATCATCTTTCAAACTATCTATAAACAATATACTTTCTCCTGTACTCTTCATCTCTGGCCCAAGTTGTTTGTTCACGTTGTGAAACTTATCAAAAGAAAAGACCGGTTGTTTAATTGCATATCCCTCTAACTGCGGATTAAAGTCGAAATCTGTAACCTTCTTTTCGCCTAGCATTACCTTGGTTGCATAATTCACGTAAGGTTCTCCATATGCCTTTGCAATAAACGGAACGGTACGAGAAGCTCTTGGATTAGCTTCAATAATATAAACCACATCATCCTTAATGGCAAACTGAATGTTTATTAGCCCAACAGTATTTAATGCCAGTGCAATTTTATGAGTATGATCCTTGATCTGTTGCATTACCAG
>CAZWSP010000099.1:0-12477 GCA_964636585.1 uncultured Antarcticibacterium sp. | reverse complement strand
ACAAGAAAAATCCTGAAAGAACTTCTTTCAGGATTTTTCATGTTAAGTTCTAAAAATTAATTAGAAGCAGGAGCAGGTTTGTCTACGAAAGGACGTTCTTCTCTGTTTGCTATTTCCCAAGCCGTTAAGAAAACTAAACGCGCACGTGTTTCTAGTAGGTCATATCTAATTTTATCTGGAGTATCTGTCATTTTGTGATAATCTGCATGCACACCATTAAAATAAAAGATAATTGGAATGTTATTTTTCGCGAAGTTGTAGTGGTCACTTCTGTAGTAGAATCTGTTTGGATCCTTCTCGTCATTATAGGTATAATCTAGATCTAATTTCGTGTACTTAGCATTCACTTCTTCACTTAATTTATGAAGATCGGAACTTAGCTTATCACTTCCGATAAGATAAACGTAGTTGTCATTTTTCTTGTGAGCCTCATCGGTTCTACCAATCATATCGATGTTAAGATCGGCTACGGTTTGAGATAAAGCAAAAACAGGATTATCTGTATAAAATTTAGATCCAATCAAGCCTTTTTCTTCTCCGGTAACATTTAAAAATAAGATAGAACGTTTAGGAGTAAACCCATCTTTTCTAGCTTGAGCAAAAGCTTCAGCAATCTCTAGAACCGCAACAGTTCCAGATCCATCATCATCTGCACCATTAAATACATTTCCTTCATCATCCATCCCTACGTGATCGTAATGAGAGGAGATCACTAAGATCTCATTTGGCTTTTCTGAACCAGGAATGTAAGCTAATACGTTTTCAGAATCTTTCACGCCTCCTCTAAACATATTGGCAGGAACTTCTTGGAAATAATCGTCTCCACCAATTGGCGAAACTATACTAAGTGCTTTATATTCTTTTTTAAGATATTCGGCTGCCATTTTTTGACCAGGCTCTCCGGTCTCACGACCTTGAAACTCGTCGCTCGCAAAAGTGTATAAATGTTCTTTTAATTCTTTAGAAGTGATGCTTTCAGCATATTCCATTGGATTAACATCTTCGATAGATTTAGATCGGTGAGCGCCACAGCCAACCATAACTACAGCCAGGGCAATAAAAATTACTTTTTTCATATAGTTTTTTAATTTAATAAAGTCAGCAATATAAGGGATTTAGCGGTATTATTTATTGCAGCAGCTTTAAATTGCTATTAAATTTTATTGAAGTAAATAGGTGTTGGAAATAGTAGTTAATTGAGGATTAGCTAGTTTAATGCTTGGTTTGTTCTATTTCCAAAAAAAAATAAAAAAAAGCCGTTCATATTTTATTTTTTCGAAAAAAGCATGTTATATTTGCAGCCGCATTCAAGGAATACTTGATGAGACACTTTGGAGAAATGGCAGAGCGGTCGAATGCGGCAGTCTTGAAAACTGTTGAGGGTCACACCTCCGGGGGTTCGAATCCCTCATTCTCCGCTAAATTAAATGCTTCACCCGTTGGGTGGAGCATTTTTGTTTTATGCAGGTTCCAGCTCGCTCGATAGCCTTTAATAAAACAAAAATGATCTAGAGCGCACGGCGCCCTGAAGCATATAATTTAAGTGTTTATTCCTTGTCAATACTTTTAATAAATATGACCTACTAAATTTATTAATGCGATTAATAAACTTTTAATCTATGAATTATAAATTCTTATGCTCATTCTATTAGGTGAAGTGTTATACAATTAGATTCTAATTGTTATAATTGTCGTTTCTTGCTTATAAACTTTTTAAAAGTTTTTCATTTAAATAATTAACCCTAGTATTATCTTAATACTTTTGTAATATAACAATTTACTTATGACATTTTCTGGTCACGATACTTTCCATTGCAGATTATTTTGGTTAAAAAAAGGGTATGATTATATAGCTACCGGTGAGAAATTTAAGGATGATTCTGGTGTAGAGCTAGGAGTAGGAAGAAATATGGTTAATTCAATAAGATTTTGGCTTAAATCTTTTGGAATTCTTAATGAGGAAAAGGAAATTGAGCCGTTATTTCATCATCTTTTTGGTCAAGATGGTTGGGATCCTTTTTTGGAAAACGAAGGAACATTATGGTTGCTTCATTATGAGTTGTGTGCCTTAAATTATTCATCAATTTATCAAATTCTCTTTCGTGAATTTAGAAAAGTAAAGCCTGAATTTACAAAATCAAGTTTTGTAAAATATATTCTGGATTTAGATCCAAAACAGAATAAGAAAATAATTGAAAAAGACTTTTCTGTATTTTTAAGAATGTACTCCAACGCTGAAGAAAAGAGTGTTGAAGATGGGTATAGTGGACTTTTGACTGAACTTTCATTAGTAAAACTAATTGGGAAAAATCAGCAAGGAAAGCAAATCTATAGAATAGCGAACAGCAATCAAGAAAATGTGCCTTTTGAAATAGTCCTATATTGTATACTTATAAATCCTGAATATGGAGACTCCATCAGTTTCAAACATTTCTATCAAAGCGAGGCAGGAGTTGGAAACATATTTTGTTTTGACCAGGATATTCTGGAAAACAAATTAATAGAAATTGCAACAAACTATCTTGACATAACATACAATAGTGAAGCAGGTATAAAAGAATTACAGTTTAAACAAAGGCCTGATTACTTGGAGGTTCTAAATAATTATTACAATGTATAATTCATCACCTTCTACAAATATAATTAGAGATTCGGATAGTAAACTGAATTATATAGTAACTCCTAATACTACTAGGACAACTGACAAAATTTTTGAAGGCTTTAAGGGTGGAATTCATGCATTCAATCTAATCGGATCATTTGGAACTGGAAAATCTTCTTTTTTATGGGCATTGGAGAAATCTTTACTAAAACAGGAAGCTTACTTTGATACCCCTTATAATGGTAAGGCGTCCATCATAAAACTCATTGGGGATTATAAATCACTTGAAGCCACTTTAAATGAAGAATTTGGGATTGAAAATGATTTAACATCAAATCAAAATCTTTTTGATGCTATTTTTCAAAAATTTGAGTCTATTGCTAAAAAGAATGGTCTATTGGTAATTGCCATAGACGAATTCGGAAAGTTTTTGGAATATGCAGCTCATAATCAACCTGAAAAGGAAATCTATTTTCTTCAAAAACTTGCGGAATTTGTAAATGAACCTAATCGAAATATTCTTTTAATTACTTCTGTACACCAAAGCATGGAAGCATATAGTTCCAATCTTTCGAGTGCAGACTTTCAAGAATGGAAAAAAGTAAAAGGAAGATTTATTGATATACCCTTCAACGAACCTGTTGAGCATTTACTGACATTAGCTTCTCGTAAAATTGATTCTGTTAATTATCCAAAAGATAGCAAGTCATTTGTTTCACTAATAATTGAAAATCATTTATTCAATATTCCGGTAGCTTTTGCTACTAAGGTTGAAAAAGAAATTTTCCCCTTGTCAATTATTAGTGGATATACAATTGCCTTGGCAATGCAAAGTTACGGGCAGAATGAGCGTTCTTTATTTACATTTCTTAATTCAGCATTTTTTAGTAATTACGAAAATGAGAAGAAGTGTATAGAACTGCCCGATATATACAATTATTTATTCCAAGAGTTTTACACAATTGTTGTTAGTAGTTCAAATCCTGATTATGCAAAATGGGCGGGAATTAGGGCCGCACTTGAGAAAGAAGACATTATTCCAGAAGTTGATCATACAATTGCAGAAAAATTACTGAAGAGTATAGGATTAATATCTCTTTTTGCGAAAAAAACTGCTAGAATTAATTCTAATTTCTTAGTGTCTTATCTAGTGAATCAGCATTCAGAAGAGTCTATTCAGGAAACCATTAGGATTTTAGAAAAACAAAAGGTAATTCGATATAGCAAATTTGACGATTCCTTTAAATTATTTGAGGGTACTGATTTAGATATTGAGCTCGCTATTTCAAATGCTTCAAATAGGATTAGTGGTATCGATGTTTTACAGAAGCTACATTCCCACTTTGAATTTCCTGTAATTATAGCAAAGTCAGTTAGCTATCGCACCGGAACACCACGTTTATTTGAGTTTTTATTATCTCAAGAACCGATTATTAAAACAGCAGAAGGTCAAGTAGATGGTTACATCAATTTAATTTTCAATGAGAATGGTGTTGATAAAGAAAGCCTTTTAGAGCTCTCAAGTACATCAAGTATGCTTTTCGGATATTTCACCAAAACTTCAGGTATAATTGAAACACTTCTGGAGATTGAGAAAACCCAAGCGGTTTTAAAGGATATAGAGGATGAAAAAGATAAAGTAGCCATAAAGAAACTAAAACCTATCATTAAAAGTAATGAGACTTTACTCAACCATTATGTAATGAATAGCCTATATTCAGATAAGGTTGAATGGTTTGCTAATGGCGAAAGACGAATAATTACAGATAAAAATAATTTTAATAAAACATTATCTGCAATTTGTGACAGGGTTTATTTTTATACGCCAATTTTGCAAAATGAACTTATCAATAGGCATAAAACTTCAGGCTCTATCGGTACAGCCCGAAGAAATTTTTGGAGAGCGTTAACCGAAAATTCCCATTTAGAGGATTTAGGATTGCCTAAAGATAAATGGCCAGCTGAAAAAACTATTTATTTTTCATTATTGCAGAAAACGGGAATTCATAGATATGGGGAAGACGGTTGGACATTGGGAGAGCCTCTTCAAGAAAGCTTTTTGCATGTATGGAATTTAAGCCTTGGTTTTTTAAATGAGGCAAAATCTTCGAGAAAAAGTTTACTTGATTTCGTTACCTTACTTGAAGCTGCACCAATAAAATTGAAACAAGGGGTAATTGATTTTTGGATACCCACTTTCTTATATATAAAGCGAGGTGATTTCGCCTTATACAACGATAATGGATTTGTTCCTTATTTGGATGAGACTGTATTGCATGCACTAACTCGAAATTTAAAAGAATATACTATTAAAAGTTTTGAGTTGAACAACTTGAGATTAAGTCTTTTCAATAAATACCGTAATTTTCTTAAACAGGAAAACACCGCAAAATTTGACAATGAGTCTTTTATTCAAACAATTCGACCTTTACTAATTTTTTATCGTGATTTACCAGATTATAATAGAAAAACAAATACAGTTTCACGTGAAGCAATAAAACTGAGGGAAGCCATTAGTAGAGCAAAGGATCCAGAAAAGACTTTTTTCGAAGATTTTCCAGAGGCTTTAGGGTTTTCGTTAGTTGAATTGACTAATGACAATAATCTTTTTGAGGATTATATTATAGACTTTCAAAATAAAATAGAAGAATTAAAGCTGTCTTTTGATGAATTGTTGAATAGGTTCGAACTGTTTATATGTGATGAAATCATTGGGAAACGAGTGCCTTTTGAAACTTATAAAAAATTATTAAAAGATAGATTTTCGGCTATTAAAGAACATCAAGCTTTAACTCGACATAAAATATTCTTACTGCGTGTTACATCAAATTTGCCAGATAGAAATAGTTATCTAATGTCTATAGGGCAAGCAATTGTTGGAACAAGGATGGATGCAATGAAGGATGCTGATGAGGTTATATTAAAGGACAAGTTCAGATCCCTGGTTCATGAATTAGATAACTTGGTTGATCTTAATAATGTGGAGGTTTCAGAATCTGAAGATCTCATTAAACTGGAATTAACAACCTCCCAAAATGGGAGCGTAGATAGAATAGTAAGAATATCAAATAAGCAACGTGATGAGGTGGAATTAATTTCTAAGGAACTCGCCATTACTTTGAGTAAACATCAAAATCTAAAATTGCCTATATTGTTGGCTCTATTACAAAAAGAATTGAATAAGGAATGAACAAACCAAGACATATATTGGGAATATCTGGAGGAAAGGATAGTGCTGCATTAGCGATCTATCTAAAGGATAAATATCCCAATTTAAATCTAGAATATTATTTCTGCGATACCGGAAAAGAATTGGACGAAACCTACAAGCTCATTGAGAATTTGAAAGGTCATTATGGAATTAATATAACAGAATTAAAGAATGAAGAAATTGATAGTACCGGCGATGATCCTTTCGATTTCTACTTTAAATCTTTTAGAGGATATTTACCTTCACCCCAAGCAAGATGGTGTACCTCTATAATGAAGCTGAAGCCTTTTGAAAAATTTGTAAATGGGGAGCCAACAGTTTCTTATGTTGGGATTCGTGGTGATGAGGATAGAGAAGGTTACATTTCGCGAGAAAAAAATATACAGTCAATCTTTCCTTTTAGAAAAAACATCTGGAGCAGTGATGTAATGTCTCTTTTCTTTGATCCAAAAAGAAAAGAGCAAATATTAAGTAATTTTAGCCAATACCACAAAGGAAAAAAGCTTGATAATATAGTGTCCATTCTTAATGAACCTATAACTTTTGATCGCAACTTTAAATCAGAAACCGAAATAGTTTTGAAGCGAAAAGCGAACAACGCTTTAGATTTGGGAATACCTGAATTTAATAGGAGTGTATTTGAATACCTAAAAACAACCGACTATGCCTTAGCACTTCAGGATGATTTTGAAATGCTGGACAATGAAGATATTTTAGTGCGTGAGGATATATTTAGAATTCTCCGTGAATCTGGAGTAGGAGTGCCTGCGTATTATGAGAAAGTTGAATTTGAAGTAGAAGGACAAAAAGGGGAATATGCACGTAGCCGCTCAGGATGTTATTTTTGCTTTTTCCAACAAAAAATAGAATGGATTTGGTTGTACGAACAGCATCCAGAAAGGTATAAGGAGGCAATGAAATATGAAAATGTGGATGAAGGCTTTACGTGGGTACCAAATGAAACATTGGAAGAACTTATTAAACCTGCGCGAGTAAAGGAAATAAAATTAGGGCATATCATGCGCTCTAAAAAAAAGGAATTAAAATCTTCTCCCTATCTTCTGGATATCCTAGAAGATACTGAAAGAGATGGATGTAATACCTGTTTTTTATAAATTTAATATGATGAGTTTTAAACTTGAAATCTGGAATATTTCTGAATTAATAAATCTCTATAATGAGGATAAGCTTAATTTAAACCCTCCTTATCAGAGAAATGCTATTTGGTCATTAACCTCTCAAAAACTTTTAGTAGATACAGTCAAGCAAGGGATGCCAATTCCTGCTTTTTTTCTTCAGGAAAAAGATAATCAATCTTTTGAGATGGTTGATGGCCAACAAAGAACTAGAGCTCTGTTAGGTTTTATCAAGAATAACTTTAAAGATAAAGATGAAAATGATTATTCTAAAGGGGAATTTGACCAATACAAAATTGCAGTAAATATTCTTGTAAAAGATCTACCTGTAGAAAAAGTAAGGGAGTTCTATGTTAAGGTTAATAAAACAGGACTTAAACTAGAACGGCCAGAATTAAATAAGGCGGAATTTTTTGATACGAGTTTCCTAAGATTGGTCACAGAACTATCGGACCTTAAAGAGTTTAAGAATTTAGAACTTTTTACACCATCAGTGAAGAAAAGAATGTTTGATCGAGATTTTGTGGAGGAACTAGTAGCTCTATTATTAACCGGGGAAAACGATAAAAAAACAGCAGTAGATCAATTATTTAAGGAAGATGTTGATAAAGAAAAGTATATTGAAATAGAAAAAAGCTTTAAGGAGATTATTGAAAAGTTGGATTATCTGAATAAGAATATGTCTATATCAGGAACTAGATTTAAACAAAAAAATGATTTTTATACCTTATTTGGATTAATAAAAAGAATAAAGCAAGAAAAAAATACAACTATTTTAGAGCTCTTCGAGAATCTTGTGAAGATTTCTAAGGGTATATCGCCTTCGAACGAGAAATGTGAAATACTTCAAGATTATGCACGAAACTGTATAACACAATCAAACTCTAAAAAAGCGCGTAAGCGCAGGATCGAAATAGTGGAAAATTTGCTGCTCAACTCTTCAAAAGAACTTTCGGAAGGACAAAAGGAAGTGGCAGAATATTTTGAAGTATCGCCAGAGTTAAAGAAAGTTGGTCCATATCAGATTTTAAAGTTATAATAATGAGAATATATAAAGGTAAAATTGTATGTTCTGAAGATGAATCTTTAAATATCCTTGAGTATGAGGAGGTTTTTTATCAATTTCAAAAATTGTCCGAACAAGATTTATCTGGGGGTAAAGGAGGAAATTCAACAGTTTTTAAACTTTTTGATCCAAATGAGCAGGATTATTACATTGTAAAATTTTGTAAGTATAATATTCTCAATAAAAATGAGAAAATCCGGAAGCGTATATATAGATTTGAAAATGAAATTAAAGCTCTCGAAAAGGCGAAAAAAATCAATTCTGAAAATATAATTGAAATATTTTTTAGTGGTGAAATGAAAATTGGTAATGGTAAATATCGTTATTATGTGATGGAAAGAGGTGAAATGGATTTAACGGAATACCTAAAATTAGATGACATATCAGATCAGCAAAAAGTATTGCTATGTTCGCAAATACTTCATGGAGTCAATGAATTACATCAGAATTTGAAGGTTTACCATCGCGATATAAAACCTGATAATATTTTTTTTGTTGGAGATACATGGAAGATAGGAGATCTTGGCTTAATATCATCGAGAAATAAAGATTTTGAATTAGATGAAGTGGGTGAAAAAATTGGTCCTTACGGATGGTTGTCCCCTGAGGTAACTAATAAAGCTCTCTGTGAGGGAACCCCTCTTGAGAATGAATTTTGCTGTATAATAGATGAACAGTCAGATGTATTTCAATTGGGTAAACTTTTTTGGTATATTTTTCAAGGGAATATTCCAATTGGACAGATTCAAAAAGAAGATTTCAAATTAAATAATCAGACTATATTCTTAATTATTCAATTAATGCTTCAATATTCAAAGGAAAGAAGGCCAACTATGGAAAAAGTGGAAATTGAATTTCAGAAGACCTATTCCCATTTTGGAATTTAATTTAATCACCAATTCCTTGCATCATCTCTTCCATTCCACCAAAATTTAATATAAAGGTAGAGTAATAATGATCAAAAAGATCCTTTAAATAAGCTCCAATTTCTACATCTTCTAATTCCTCTTTACCTTCGGGCTTTTGAAGAATTTGGTAACCTCTATTTTTGGTTATTGTATAGAGAAACAGTGCATGAAAATAAACAGATGTATAATATTTTCTATTAGCTAGCTCTAGTTGTTCTTGGTTAGGGTTCTTATATTTTGACTTAAAGTTCATTAGAACAGTGCTGTCCATATTTACAAAAATGCGTTTTAAAGCATCACCTTCTGCTTCAGGAACCATTACGGCAGCAAAATCTATATCTAATCCTGTGGCTTCTTCTACATCTGCCCAAGACACCGCATCCTTTTGCTCCTCATTCTTATCTTCGTATGCAAATAGTAATTGAGGAAGCCCTAAATTTTCGGTATCATCATCTTCTTTAGGAGCTTTTACTTTTGGCGCTTCCTTATCAGTAATCATTACCCAGAACATTTCATTGAATTCTTTGCCCGGTGAAGTAAGATCAACCTTCATTTGCACTGCGTCGCCTACTTTTAAGTGTTCTTTCGGGTTTAATGCTATTTTAATAGTTCCTTTGTTTGGACTGCTTTTTACCACATTAAATAGTTCGGATGTTTCTTTTGGTGTTCCAGGTTTAGTTCCACCTTCTGTATCATTACTCTTGATATCTAAAATGGAAATTTTTAATTCTCCCGGTTCATCCAATCTATCAAAATATTCATTTTCTACGTCTGTAGAAAACTTTATAGTTTTTTCTCCATTTAGTGGAATTTTAGCAACTACATCTGAGCCATTTTTACCACTTACCTTAAACATAGATGGAAAACGTTCTGGTTTAAAAGGAATTTCTTGAGTTTCTTTTTTGGCTGGTTTTTGACCGCTATTTTTTTTCTTTTTTTGGTCTTTGATATCTAGTTTAAAAGTTTTGCCTAATAACTTCATCAAATCAGAATCTAACGGCATGTTTTTAGTGAAGTTCTTCAAAAGCTCGCTAGTATTTGAGGAAGTATCTATGTTTACTGCTTGCTTTCTTCTCTTCTCAATTTCAGATAATCTACCATCCTTTTTACTTAACTGGGCAGCTAAATATTGCCTTAAAAATTGTGTTTCCTCTCCATCTTTCAAGCGGTCTCTAGATGCCATAAAAAGCTCCTTTCTGAATTCGTAATTAAATTCAGTACAATCCACATGAATTAATAAATGACTTTTAAGAAGATTTAGTTTTAAGGAGCGTGTTATAAACTCAGAAGTATAATGTCCGTGAACTTGGCCATTTAAAGAAAAAAGAACAGCCATTGAATTTTTAAAATATCTTTTTTGAATGGTTTCTTTCGTTTTTTTCAAGTCAAAATCGCGAACTTTCGTTTTGAATATAAAACAAGACACTTTCATTGTGCCAAAGCGATCATCTTGATATTCTTCAGAAAATCTTTCTTCCAGGTAATCATTTTCTTCACTACTCAATCTTCGTTTAAGACCATACAAATCATTCACTAAAACTTTATTATTAGGATAACGATCTTGGGTATCTTTCGTTAAGACAGGTAATGCTGGATTAAATAAATATTCATTGATACTTTGATTTAAATCTTGAGCAAAACCGGAATAACCTTTTGGAAATTGATAGGAATACATTTTGATTATAGATCCAGTTTCAAATTTTCTGTTTTCTAAGCCTAGATCTAATTTATCAATTGGGAATGATGCAATTTTATCATTAACTAGTAAATATTCATACCATGTTTCTTTAGCGTGATCCGTTTCTCTTTTAGGATGTTCCCGTATCAATGTAAAACCAAAATCTCCAGTACCATCGTGCTTCTTAGATGCAATTAATTGGAATCGTTTTTTACCACAAAAAACGATAGATCCACTTCCTCCCATGTTGTATTTGCCTTGAACAAAATGAACATCATTTTTATTTCCACGGACTAACGATAAAAAAGTTTTCTCAAAATCTTCTGGATGTTGTCCCTCACCATTATCATATACAATCACCGAAGTTCCAGTTTTTGTTTTTTTACTTCTCGGACCTTTTCCATCAGCTATTATCTGTATTTCCTCAGCTTGCTTTCTTTTTTGAAAATTCAAATCCCAGTTATTATTATGATAGAACCTTTCGATCGCTTCGTTCATTGATTGAGGAGCCTTAGGAGATTTGGGACTTATGCCAGATTCATAACATTTTTTAGTTAATAATGCATCTATAGAATTAGTAACCTTTTCAATTAAAGCCGCGATAGGATTAGATTGCTGATTTTTAACAATTCCATAGTTACTAGGATTTCCATCTAACGGCTTCCAATTTTCATCAGCAAATATTTCCTTGTAATTATGTGTAAGCGCAATTAGATCTTCTTCATCCTTCGCTTTAAATAATTCGAAAAATAACTCTTTAGTAGTAAGGTGTTCTTGGGAATCGGAGAATAGATTTTCCATTTAATATATCGGAAGGATTAATTTTTAGCGCGAATATTATCTTGTAAATAAAATAATTTAATTAGAGCGGTAGGGACGCAATTTCCCTCGAACTGTTGAGGAGAAAGTAAATATAGAAAAAATCAAAAAGAAAAGTGTAAGAATTGTTTTTCATTTTTATATATATAATGGAAATAAATATTCAAAAGATTGGTGTATTACGACCTTATTTAAAATCAAACCTATATATAAACCAAAGCTTTAAAGCCTTTTTTTTAGGAAACACAAAAGCACAACATAATTTCCTTAATGACAAACCAAATTCCTAGTTACTAGATTCCTTTCACATCTAATTTGGTAGCCTACTAATTTCCTCTATTTTGCTACGCCATAGTTTAGTCATCTCTTTGTCTTACCGCTTTTTTTTAAAAAGTTCTCAGGTACTAAAGTCAAAACAAATATCCGGATGAAGTTTTTACGCTAAATTTGCCGCTACTTAATACAATATGAAAAGAGCTTTAGTAAGATATAGAAAAAGTGCTTTTGGAAGGTATATTACTCGCAATCAAAAGTATGCTCCCATTCTTTTTTTTATGGGTGGTTTTATTTTTGATACGTTGACCTTGGGGCGAATAGATCGTGTATATGATACGGTGGTACTTTGCTCGCATATGACCTTATTATCCATAACGCTTTATTTATATAATACAGTGAATAATGATAAGTGGGAAGATACCTTTATCAGACGTCATTCCGAATATTTTCCGCTTGCCATACAGTTCTTCTTTGGTGCACTTTCAAGTGCTTTTGTCATCTATTTTTTCAGAAGTGTGTCCATGTCAAAAACGATGTTTTTTTTCATATTGCTGGTGCTGCTCTTATTTGCAAACGAGTTTCTTAAAAAGAAGATCTCCAATAAATACCTTCAGTTTAGTGTTTATTTTTTTATAAGTTTTACCTTTTTCACCTTTATGATCCCTACGCTCATAAGGCAAATGAACACCTTTATCTTTATCATTTCCGGACTTGTTAGTTTGTGGTCTACGCTAGCACTAATCAGGTTTATTTACAAGTCAAGCCCAAGCACAAGAGCTGA
>CAZWSP010000098.1:9390-12633 GCA_964636585.1 uncultured Antarcticibacterium sp. | reverse complement strand
TCTATCACCTCCATACATAGCATGGACTTGAGGAATGGTAACGTGACTTTCATCTACCACCATTAAATAATCATCTGGAAAATAGTCTAACAGACAGAAAGGTCTGGTTCCCGGTAATCGTCCATCTAAATATCTTGAATAGTTCTCGATACCAGAGCAATAGCCTAATTCCCGGATCATTTCTAGGTCAAAATTGGTTCTTTCGTCTAGACGTTTAGCTTCTAAATGTTTTCCGATATCTTGAAAATAATCTACTTGTTTAACCAAATCATCTTGGATCTCTCTAATTGCTCCTTGCAGTACATCTGGAGAAGTAACAAACATATTGGCCGGATAGATGTTCAGGCGTTCATATTTCTCCAAAACTTCATTGGTAAGCGGATCAAATGCTTCGATCTCTTCTATATCATCTCCAAAAAAATGTATTCTGAAAGCATTATCGGCATAACTAGGAAAAACATCTACGGTATCTCCTTTTATTCTAAAATTCCCTCTATTGAAGTCAGCTTCAGTTCTAGAATATAAACTCTGCACCAGACGATGAAGCAGTTTAGTTCTGGAAATATGCATATCCTTTTCAATAGAAACTACATTCTTTTTGAATTCAACCGGGTTTCCAATACCGTATAAACAAGAAACTGAAGCTACCACCAAAATATCACGTCTTCCGCTTAAAAGGGAAGAGGTAGTGCTTAATCTGAGTTTTTCTAGTTCTTCATTAATGGAAAGATCTTTTTCTATATAAGTTCCAGAAGTTGGAATAAAAGCTTCCGGCTGATAATAATCGTAGTAACTCACAAAATACTCGACCGCATTATCTGGAAAAAATTGCTTGAATTCTGAATAAAGCTGTGCTGCAAGGGTTTTGTTATGTGCCAAAATTAGGGTAGGTCGCTGGATTTTTTCTATGACATTTGCCACTGTAAAAGTTTTTCCAGAACCGGTAACTCCTAATAAGGTTTGGTATTGCTCGTTGCGATCTATCCCAGAAACCAATTGCTTAATCGCCTGAGGTTGATCTCCCGTAGGTTTGTAATCTGATTTTATTGTAAACTTCATGAAACTTTTTCTTAGCCTCACGAAAATAAGCAATAATCTTGCCTATTCAAACTTGGCAGATTATTAAAAAAATGTGAAGGAATTAAAAGATTTTTGTGATATAAAAGTGACAGATTATCTAATTAACGATAGATGGCTTTTGAAGATCTTGCCATTTTGTAATTCTATACTAAACCAATAATCATCACTTGGCATATCTTGATCATTAAATGTTCCATCCCACCCCGGTCCATCTGGATCTAGTTGCTTCAGTAACTTTCCATACCTGTCAAAGATATAGATCCCAACTACCTTCAATTCAGGATCATTAACCTTGAAAGGTTTCCAGCGGTCATTATAACCATCATTATTAGGAGTAAAAAAGAAAGGATATCCAAACACTAATATATCCTGTTGCTTAATATCACATCCATCTTCATTTTTAACGAATATGGTGTGCAAACCCGGTGAGATATCTGTAAAAATTGCTGATTCCTGATAAGGTCCGTCAATATTGTCTATAGCAAACATTGGTGCAGATTCTGAAGTTACTTCCACAGTAAGATCACTCAAGGCTCCATTACTATCCAATATAATATTTAAAATTTCAGGACTTTGTAATTGTGAGATATTAAATACTGTACTTGCACCACAACCTAAGGTTTTATCTGTTATAATTAACTCATATTCCCCACCACTAGATATTTGTATTTGAGGTGTAGTTTCACCTGTATTCCACATAAATTCATAAATCGAGGGATCAAAATTTAATTCAGGACCTATGGTTTGAGGAAAATTTGAATTACATAAATTCAATTGAGTTAGTGCTTCAACTTCAGGAAACGTACTAATTTCTAAATTTAAACTTCCGGAACCATAACAAATATTATCACTAGATGCATTTATGTAAACTATGCGCTCTCTGGAGGAATATTGAATTGGTAACGGATTTATTCCAGTGGAGGCATCTGCTAGACTGGTGTGAAAAGTTAATTGGATTTCTTGGGGCAATCCTAATTCATTTTTAATATTCTGTTCTATAATTTCAAAATTAAAATCGGCCTTTCCGTTACCGGTATCACAACCTTTAGCAGGCATTGGAGATAAATCTAAGCCATCTTTCGTTTTAAGTGTAATTTCTGAAATGTCATAGCACAGCGAATTGAATTTAACCACCTTGGCATAAATTATTTGATCTCTACTTGTATTTCTATATACTATATTTAAAGCATTCTGATTTTCCAGGTCTGATTCAGCTTCAGTTAAACTCTCATAAAAAAAGATCTGTGTGCTTCCATCACCAAGTGAAACGGCATCTTTAGAAAGCGCCAAATTAAATTCAGCTAAACCATCAGTTCCATTAGTGTCATAGAGATCACATTGAAAAAGATCATAGGTGTCTAGAACTTTTGGATTTTCTACAATATTAATCTGTTTACAAGCAGGATCTTGCATTACATTGTTAATATATCTAGTGAAGGTAACAGTATAGGTTCCTGTTTGGGAATATGTATGGCTTACATCTGGCGTAGTAGATGTGGATCCATCTCCAAAATCCCAAAGCACACTATCATAAGGTTCTTCTCCAAGTGGAAAAAAATGAGTGGCATCCCCAAGGCAATTATATTCATAATCAAAATCACTTTTTAAAAGCGATTGAATGAATTGCGGAAGTCCCATTTCTGCAATTCCCTGCCCTAAATTAACCGCATTTAATTGAAAGCTTGCGGATGTTCCTTTTAATTCAGGTTTATTTATAACCGATAAAAAATGGTAATCTGCAACTCCAGAAGGATGGCCGGCTCGATATATCTTCCCATCTATTGCCAATTGTAAAGCCCCGCCGCTACTATCACCGCTATTTAAAACAACTTGAGAAGCACTAATATTTGCAGCTGTAATATCATATTGATATAGTTCTCCACGAAGTAATACATCGTTATTATCATATAAGTTTGCAGTAACATATAATTTCGATCCCTTAGGGGAAAACTCTACTCCATAAGGATAGGAGTTAGATAGAATAGTTTGTTCTCCATTAAACTTCCCAGTTAGATCATCAAAATCGTAAAGTAAAACTTTTCCATTTTTTTTACTCCCGGAGCGTGGCCCTCCCCCCAAGCTTGTGGTGGCATGAGCAATGGCTAGCTTACTTCCATCTGTAGAAAATTTCATGTATCCAATCGCAGTTTTATTAGCAATAGG
>CAZWSP010000098.1:0-9380 GCA_964636585.1 uncultured Antarcticibacterium sp. | reverse complement strand
GGCGGAATATAGGTTGGAACTTGTGAAATAACCGGAGTGGTATCAAAACCTGCTGATGAAATTTTAAAAGCATAGAATTTATTGGTAAATTGGGTTGCTACCCAATATGAAGAACAATCTCCATGAACTACTGCAGATATTTTTTCTGAACTTTTAAATTCTCTTTCTTGAGGATCTGAAGTATCGTAAGTAATGAGATGAATATTCTTCTGATTTGGATCGACATCACCAAAACCGGAATTCAGAGTTAAATCTACTACCGAATAATTAACCCCTTCAATAGGATCTCCTGGTGGATCTGTATAATCTGGTTTATCAACGGTTACGATATAGTAAATAGTTGGATCTTCAGGCTTCGGAACAATAATGGCAGACTGCGTACTTGAGAGATTTCCTTTTAAGCCATAGCCGTTTGGCATTAAATTGTGATTGCGGTCAAAAACTTGATTCCCATCAGTATAAAAAAGCAAGTTTCCGTTTCTATCTGAAATTGTTGCAGAACCTTCGAGAGTAGCGAGTCTACCATTGTTAACTGCTACCGGAGAGCCAGAATTAAAGTTTAATCCTGCTCGATTTCCAAAATACCAGTATGCTCCCTCTTTTTGGGCATGAACAGTAAAAGAACCTAAGCAAAAAGTAATTAGTATAATAAGCTCCCTAAATCCCATAACCCTTTGATAATCCCTAAATCTTACAAATCTCTTTTTCTAAGTAACGCAAGTGAAAGGTAAACAAAAAGTATGGTCCACACTATAACAATCAATAATTGATACCAATGAACACCGTAATCTTTATCTAATTCTTCACCAATCTGAGTTGCAGCAGTTTTTATGAAATTCAATCTTGAAAATGGTTCTACCACAATATTGCTCATGGCAGTTAAAGGGAAGAATTGCATGATGTTTTCTGGGATATCACTATCTCTAAATACCTTAAAATTTAAAACTCCATACATAATACCTTCAAAGATCCACCAGATAAAAAGAAATCCTAAAGCAAACGCAGATCGTTTGATAAGAATTCCAATAAACATACACATAGAAAAGAATCCGACTAGCTTAATAAAATAACCAACGATGTATTCCATGTCTGAGAATACTATAGATAATTCAGTAAAATCTGAAAAAGAATAACCTAAAATCAACGTAACAATTAGCAAAAAGATGGTCGAGATCACCGAAAATAACAAGACGGTTAAAAACTTAGAAAGCACAAATTCCTTCTTGCTTAATCCATCTATAAGGTTTTGCTTTAAAGTTCTATTGCTGTATTCATTAGACATCATCGAGACAATTACGATCGCTAAGAAAAGCTTTAATAGTGCAGCTATATAACTGTTAAAGTGCCAAATAAACGGAAAATTAAAAATTCCCTGATCTGCCAATTTAAAATGTATTGGACCTAAATTAAATTCTATAGAAGCAATAAGCGCTATAAAAGTTATTAAAATGAAATAGGTAAGAATTAATATTTTTGCCGAACGGCTATATCTTAATTTGTGTAATTCTATTTGTAATAATCGTAACATCTACAGGGCGGTTTGATTAGTTAATTGTAAAAATTGTTCTTCCAGGCTTTCTTTTCGTTTTACCAAATAAGAGAGCACCATTCCTCTTTCATAAAGAAATTTATTTAACTCATCTGCCCCCAAAGGCTCATCCAAAATCGCAGTTAAGAGACCTTCAGATGTTGAGATCTTTCCAATATTAGGATGTCCCGCTAAAAGCTCTTCAAGTCTTCCCATGTCTTCAGCTTTAAGCTCGAAGAAACCATGACTGGCATTCATTTCATCAACTCGTCCGCTGTATAATTTTATTCCTTTTCTAATTATCACCACATGAGAACACACCTTTTCAACTTCATCTAAAAGATGAGATGCCAAAAGTATAGTAGTTCCTGTGGAAGCGATCTTTCTTATTATTTCTCTTATCTGATGAATTCCTTGTGGATCTAATCCATTGGTAGGCTCATCTAAGATCAATATTTCAGGATCATTCAGCAAAGCCGAAGCTATTGCTAAACGTTGCTTCATTCCAAGAGAAAAGGTTTTGAACTTACTATCTTTTCGGTCTAATAAACCTACAACTTCCAGTTTTTCCTCGATCTTCTCTTTTCTAACGCCTTTAATTTTACATACAAGAGCTAAGTTTTGAGAAGCCGTCATGTATGGATAAAAGTTTGGGTGCTCTATAATGGCACCAACTTTCTTTAAAGCTTCATGTGTAGAATCTGATCCATCAAACCAATGGAAATCACCACTTGTGCTGTTAACCACATTTAATACCATTCCTAATGTGGTAGATTTTCCACTTCCGTTAGGTCCTAATATTCCGTAAACGTTTCCTTTTTTTATGGTGAACGAGAGGTCATTAACCGCAGTTAAACTTCCGTATCTTTTAGTAAGATGATTAATTGTAAGAATTGTCTCCAAATTGAACTGAATTTATAAATAAGACTCCGATGTTAACATTTTGTTACAAGAGAATTGCAAGAGATACTGTATTTTTGAAAAAACCCCAAAAAATGCAAGAAAATTTAATGTCCAGGAAAAAGCCATCTTTTCCTGTAAATGATAGATTTCATAAATATCTAGAGAAATATAATAGGGATACCAAAATCCCAGTTTTCTATGATGATCTGCTTCGGTTTTCGGGTTCCATTGTGGTTTATGATAGAAATGAAGAAGATACCTTATGGGTGCGCTGTTATTATTCTGATAGCGAACGAAATGAAATTGACGATTCTCTAAAACATGTTTATACGATTCTGCATTCTGATGGTAGTGACGATTCGTTGCCTTTTCTAAACATAGATGCCATAGACTATTGCACCTTTGGGAATTCGAAGCCTTTCAGAATTAAGGTGAGAAATACCTTGAACGATAGTTTTACATATTTCTATATTAAACTTGCAGATGCTTCAAGGATCTACGGATTAGAAATAGAACACATTCTATCTCCTCACCGAATGAATTTCTTGGTTTATAAGGATACTTTGATAGAAGAGCATATTGCCGGAATTCCCGGAGATCTTTTTATTCAAGACGAATTACCACATTGTGATCATCGTGCTAAAACGCAAATAGCAAAACAATTCGTGAAATTTAATGAGCGCTGCATGATTCGTTTACTTGGAGATATGCGTTCTTATAATTATGTAGTTATTCCCACTCACGATTTCGATCATGTAGAATATACCATTCGTGCCATCGATTTCGATCAGCAATCTTATGAAGGGAATTTAAAAGTGTATCGCCCACAATTTTTTAAAGAGAATTTTAAAATGGTGGAGTTGGTAACAGAAAAGTTGGAACACAGTTCTATAGAACAATATCGAAAAGAGGAACGTTCACTTTTGGCTAAGAGAATGATCAATGCGCAGTCTCGTTTTAAGGAATTGGTGAGATGTATGATAAATGACCATGTTTCTACACCAGAAAATGTACGTACGCTTAGAAATGACTTATATCACTTCACTAATGACATGAAGTTTAAACGGGCAAGAACGATGGGCCAAATATTAAGAACCGCCTTGGAATTTGTAAAACGAAATTACGAGACGGTCCATTTAAAATCTTTTAGAGTCTAGCTCTTTTCTTCTTTGTTGAAATATACTAAGTAGTAATACATTTGCTTTTCCTCATCCCAACCTTTCTCAACAAATTTCTGAGCAGATTCTGGGTTAATAAAGTCTAGCTTAATCTGGATATTTGTATCAAGATTAATGGTGTTCTTTATAGATTTTCTTGCTGAAGTTACCGCGGCGTTTGCAATAGGAAACTCAGTAAGATCTTCAATTCTATATTTTGGTGCTTTCTCTATTTTGTAATTGTTGAATTCAGGTATAAGCGCAGGATTGTCTATAACCGAATTCAAAAAGTTAGTTTCTTCAAAAGAGTCATTTTTCGCGAAGTAATCTACACTTCGGTTCATGAACATTACCTCCTCTTTTTTATCTTCCGCAGGCAACACCACGTCTTTCGCAAAATTCTGACAGAACTTCAGATATTTCTTGGTATAAAAGTTTTCATCAGCTAAGATGTCCACGCCTAAGAAATTTTCTAACCAATACTTGGTATCATATTTATTTGAATCTACAGATAAGATCTTGTAGCCTTCAGCTCTATTTTTATTGAAGATAAGTGCACCCTTATCCATTTTATTTAAATTGATCCCTTGTTGGATCACCATTTCCAACAACGTTCCTTTCTCTTGAAACTGAAGAAAATCATGCTTCAATTCAGATTTAAAGATCCCAATTGCAGAAACTTTTTCATTATCTAACAACATGTTTTCGAAATAAACCACATACACTTCACCGCTTTTAATATGCGGATGGGAAGATTGCTCGAATAATAAGGTGGTTATCTTTTTAGAAACTTCATGAATGCTATCTGGTGCATCAAAGATCTGATTTGCCATATTGTACAACTCGTTAAATTCCAAGTCGGTTTCATGAGTGAACTGAAAATAATTTTCTTCTTTTTCTCTAAACGATTTCAGGAAATATTCCTTGATCAAAGGAGCAATTTCATCATTTAAATGAAAGGGTTCTCCGGAAAGAAAAATGTTTTCATTTCTACTTTTATTTCCAACGCGGTGAATAGAAAGTGATTCAATTTGGGCATTATATAAGTTGATCATTTTGTGCTAGAAATTTAATAATTGTGAAACCGCTTAGAGTAAGCAGTCTGCGAAATACATTGTCTAATTAAAAAGGTTTTGGAGATTAATTCCAGTTTTCATCGAAGGAAAGATCATCGTAATCGTCAAGATCCATATCGTCTCCGTAATCGTCCTCATCGTCAAAGTCATTCTTTTCTGCGATAAATTCTTTATCTGGTGCTTCTAATGGAATTTGGCCATGTACAAACATTAAGTTTGGATAATCTCGGCCATCTTCAATTTCAGCAATTTCAGCAAGTTCTATAAGGAAAGTCCACATGCTTAAAAAGTCATATACGTAGATCAATTTACGCTCATTCTTGGAAACTACAGAATCTAGCGTAGTTTCGTTCATCAAACGAATATCGTCCAACCCATCACCCAGATCAAATTGAGAGATCTCTTCTCCTTGGTTCCAGTCGTCATCACTTATATAAAAAGCTGCCATCTCATTTCCATCAAATCCAAAAGCATTCACAATGGAATTATGAAAATCTTCCAATGTGCTTTCTTCTAAAATTTCGATATCTCTAAAAACATCATCTTGGGTATCCAAAATGACTCTAAATCTATAAACCATTCTAATTTTTTTATGGGTTCAAAGTTACAAACTTTTTGCGCGAATTGGGGTACGCATAGCTTCCAATAATACATAAAATTGTACACCAAATAGGAGGGAAGCAATAACTAGATGTAAGGGCTGTGATAGAAAAGGAAAGTTGAAATTATACATTGCAATTCCAGTTAATATTTCTATTCCTATAAACGCAAGCACCCAATTAATTTTGTTGAAGCCTAGATTCATTTTTTTATTTTGCCACCATAAAGCCAAATTCAATAGCAAAACTAAGATGGAGAACGAGCGATGAATATAAAATAAGATGGAAGGAGTTGCTAGCCATTCTCCAGGAGCATTAGAACCTAATAACTTCACTTGTTCATCTACAAATTGCCTAACCTGCGTTCCCATGATCACTTGGATTAAAGTAAAAATCACTGCGGAAGCAATTAATGTTTTAAAGCTATTGGAACCAATTCTGACCTTAGAACTTTTGGCAGTTAAACTAAGCAGATAGAGTAACAACGCTACAATTACCAAGGCCATTACCATGTGTATAGTTATCTTAACAGGAGAAAGTACAGAGAATACTACCGTTGCTCCCAACCAACCCTGAAACCCCATTAAAAAGACTGATAGCCATGAAAGTATGGTGATTTTCTTTCTTTCCCTCCAATATTTTAAGGACAAAAAAGCCATGATAAGCATCGCAAGTCCGGCTAAGGCGCCAAACAGACGGTTAACGTATTCTATCCAAGTATGCCAAGGATTAAAAATGGCATAATCATGTTTTGTATATAATTCCCAATTTGCGGCATTGTAAGAATCGCCAGTGGTAAAATCTTTAGCGGCAGTCATTAATCGTTCATCTACAATTATAACCTGCCCATGCTTATAATCTCTGGAAGGTTGAAATTCTAATTCTGAAAGTTCTGTAGGTGGAATGTAATAACCGAAGCATTTAGGCCAATCTGGACATCCCATTCCAGAACCTGTCATTCTAACAACAGCCCCGGCAATGATCACTAAATAAACCAAGATAATAGATGCTTTAAGAAAATTTCTATACACGATTGCTTCTTTAAAAGTTAATTATTCCACCACTGCTTTTAATCCAAGTTTTTTACCTTTTTTGATCATATATGTTTTAGCAGCTTCATATTCGTTAGGAATTTCACCCTCTAGAATTGCTTCTTTTATTGCTTCCTTAATGATACCGATCTCCCTGGAAGGTTTTAAATTGAAAAATTCCATGATCTCCTCACCAGAAACTGGTGGCTGAAAATTACGAATGTGATCTTTCTCTTCAACTTCCTTAATCTTTTCCCGAACCTTTTTAAAGTTGTTATGATATTTTTTGAAGCGCTTCGGATTTTTCGTGGTAATATCTGCTTCGCAAAGCGTCATTAAATTCTCTATATCATCTCCGGCATCAAAAACCAATCTGCGTACTGCTGAATCTGTCACATTTTCATCTGAAATTACAATAGGGCGGGAGCTCATTAGCACCAGCTTCTGCACCAATTTCATCTTTTCATTTAATGGCATTTTCAATTGCTTAAAAAGCTTGTAAACCATTTTCGAACCCACAAATTCATGTCCATGAAAGGTCCATCCAATTTTTTTGTGGAACTTCTTGGTTGGCGCTTTGCCAATGTCATGCAAGAGCGCTGCCCAACGCAACCAAAGATCATCGGTATTTTCAGATATGTTATCTACAACTTCCAACGTGTGCCAAAAGTTGTCTTTATGTTTCTGCCCTTCAATTTCTTCGATGCCTTCTAATGCAGTTAACTGCGGAAGAATAAGATCTAACAATCCTGTTTTATGTAAAAGCGCAAATCCCACGGAAGGTTTTTCTGAAAGCAATATTTTATTGATCTCATCTACAATGCGTTCTCTAGAAATTATCTGTATTCTTTCCTTATTTTTTGAAATAGCTTTTAAAGATTTAAGCTCTATTTTAAAACGAAGCTGCGATGCAAATCTAATTGCCCGAAGCATGCGTAAAGGATCATCAGAATAGGTGATATCTGGATCAAGCGGAGTTTTTATAAGTTTTTCATTAAGATGCTTAATTCCATTAAAAGGGTCTACCAAATCTCCAAAATTAGCAGATCCAAGATTCAGCGCCAATGCATTTATTGTAAAATCTCTTCTTTTTTGATCGTCTTCTAACGTGCCATTTTCTACAACCGGGTTTCTGCTATCTTCAGTGTAACTCTCCTTTCTTGCGCCGACAAATTCAATTTCAAGATCGAATGCTCGCAGCATTGCCGTACCATAAGTTTTAAAAACTTGAACTTTTGGGTTGTGAGGAAGCAATCTGGAAACTTCTTCAGCAAGTTCAATCCCGCTACCAATGGCAACAATATCAATATCTTTTGGTTCTCCTCGGTCTAGTAAAAAATCTCTTACAAAACCACCAATCACATAACTATCTAATTTTAAATTTTCTGCAGCTTGTGAGATAATCTTGAAGATAGGATGCTTTAAGGCAGATGTGTAATTGCTATTCTTGGGCATATTTTAATGTCGTATCACCTTTACGCTTCCATCTTTTCCTAATTTTATTAGAGAGGAAGGTTGGCTTGAAATTTTTGAATGCTGCAAATTTACTACATAGTCTACTCCTTTTAAAATTTCCGGACTTATTTGAGCGAAAGAATTTGGAGTTGGTTCTCCACTAATATTTGCAGAGGTAGAAACCAGCGCTCTTCTAAATTTGTAGATCAAAGGTTCGCAAAAATTATCTTTAACCACTCTTATCGCCAAGGTTTCATCTTTAGCAATAAGATTGTTTGCCACTTTTATAGGATCGTCATAAATTATCGTGGTAGGTTTTACTGCATAATCTATAAGATCGTAAGCTATATTTGGGATGGCATTTACATACTGTTCCAGCATTTTAACCGAATTCACCAAGCAGATCATCGCCTTGCTTTCTTCTCGTTTTTTTAATTTATATACTTTTGCCACGGCTTCAGGGTTAGTAGCATCGCAACCAATTCCCCAAACAGTATCTGTTGGATATAAAATAATTCCTCCTCTTTTTAGCACTTCTATCGTGTTCTCTATCTCTGTTTTTATATTATCGTCCATGGAGCACTGATTTATATTGATTTAATGTTTTTTTAGCCATTAATTTTGTGGTGTATTTTTCTAACACCAAATCATAAGATCTTGTTGCGAACTGAATTCTTCTTTCTGGATCATTTAGTAAGCCAACTATTAATTCAGAAAGCTTTTTATCATCACCTGAATCTGCTAAAAGTCCATTCTGGTTATGTTCTATAATTTCTGAAATTCCGCCAACATTAGTACTTATTACAGGAACCTTTTTCAGAAAGGATTCATAGATGAATTGCGGAATTCCTTCACTTTTGGAGGTCATTAATGAAATATCGAACTGCGGAATTAAAGCGGAAGCATTTTCAACTTTTCCTATAAAACTTACATTATCTTCAAGATCTAGATCTTCAACCATTTTTAAATATAAATTGGTTCTATTGGTAAATGCACCTATTTGAACAAAACGTATATCTTTTTTTTTCTGAATATTAATTAACTCGTTTGCAGTAAGAATAAAGGTTTCCAGATCTTTAGGCCAGTTGTGGTTTGCGATATTTCCTATAATTCTTGTATCAGTAGCTAGATTAAGCTTTTTCCTTATTTCAAAATTATTTTTTGAATTTACAGAATCTACATTGGTACCATGATAGATACATTGCAACTTTTCCGACTTCAAAACCATAACCGCAGTCATTTTTTTAGTGGCTTCAGAAACACAAAGTATGCGTTTGATTTTTTCGTAGTTGTATTTAAACAAGGTTTGCTTTCTTGCTCGAATAGGAAATGTGGTTTTTTTACTAAAAATAAAAGGAGGAAGATCTGCTAAATGATCGGCCATAATGCACAAGGTTAGCGCAGTACTATCATGAATATGTAGTAGATCTATATTTTTAGATTTACAGATCTGAACTATGTTCATGGAAAAACGTGGATCCATTTTAAATGCAAGCTTTACAGCAGTGTGATCCACCTTGGTTTTCTTTAATTTTTCATGAAATAATCCATCTTTTGCACAAATAACGCTATTCGTAATTTCAGGTGAAATCAATTCAAGTTCCCTGCAAAGATTCTCTATATGATTCTCT
>CAZWSP010000097.1:0-12769 GCA_964636585.1 uncultured Antarcticibacterium sp. | reverse complement strand
ATACTCGAGGTTTTTCTTTTTTCCTGAATAGCTTCATTTTTGGTCATTAATTCCTGGTAATCACCAGCATATTCCGAAGATAAGACCGCTTCTTGTGCTGCAGGATTAAAATTGAGCGGAGCCAGATTGAATTGATAGAATACAAAAACCATTACTCCAACCAGCAAAATGAAGAACTGCATTGGCACTTTTAAGAATCCATTAAAGATGAGTCCTAATTGCATTTCTCTAACAGATCTTCCCGTGAGGTATCGCTGTACCTGACTTTGATCTGTTCCGAAGTAGGAGAGTGCTAAAAAACTTCCACCTATGATCCCGCTCCAAACAGTATATCTATTATCCAGATCGAATGAAAAGTCTAATATTTCTAGTTTTCCGCTTGCTCCGGCAATATCAAGTGCATTGGTAAAATTGATATCTGCAGGTAAATAATTTATGATAAGGAAAAATGCAGCGAACATCCCTCCAAAGATCACCGCCATTTGCTGTTTTTGAGTAACATTCACCGCCTTGGTTCCTCCAGAAACGGTATAGATTATCACTAAAACTCCAATAATTATATTCAACGTAGTAAGATTCCATCCCAAAACTGCCGATAATATTATAGCAGGCGCAAAAATGGTAATTCCGGCAGATAATCCGCGTTGAATAAGAAATAGGAGGGCGGTAAGCGTTCTGGTTTTAAGATCGAATCTGGATTCCAGAAATTCGTAAGCTGTATAGACCTTTAGTTTATGATAGATTGGGATAAAAACCATGCAGATAATTACCATGGCAATTGGCAATCCAAAGTAGAATTGCACAAACCCCATTCCGTCGTGATAAGCTTGCCCGGGAGTAGATAAAAAGGTAATTGCACTGGCTTGAGTTGCCATTACAGATAATCCTATGGTCCACCATTGAGAATCTTGCCCGCCACCGATATAATCTTTTACGCTATGGCTGCCCCTTGTTTTGTAAACACCATAGATCACAATAAATGCAAGAGTTCCTATAAGTACGATCCAATCTATTAATTCCATCCTAAGAAAATATGTTCATTAAATAATAGAACAAAATAATGTAAGCTACATTGGCCAGGAGCACGAACGAATAGGATCTTTTCCAGATATATTTTTTAGGTAAATTCATTTACTTACCTATAGAGATTAAATTAGCAAATAACCTGAAAGCACCGGGCACCGCATCTGGAAACTGTCGAAAAAAGCTTAATCCGGTATAGATATAATGTCCTTTGCCGTATTTTGCAATTAACAAACTTCCTTTGCTATCAGTTTCATTTTCATCATGCATCGCAAAAACTGGAGTAAATTCTGCTCCCCATTTATCGGGAAAATATAAACCGCGTTCCTGCACCCAATTCTCAAAATCCTTTTGTGAGATCTTATTCGGGGTATTTAATACTGGATTAGAAGGATCTAATATTTTCATTTCGGCATCTTCCTCTGTAACCCGATCTCTAGATAATTCTAACTTATATGGCGCCAAATTATCTACTACCAATCCTCTGTTGGTATTGTATTGAGAAATTAGAGTACCACCATTTTCAACATATTTTAAAAGCTCCGCTTGCTTGAATTTTAGAACATCCACAATATTGTAAGCTCTAATTCCTAAAACAACTGCATCAAATTTGGCCAATGAACTCGCACTAATGGTATTGGGATCTATCTTGGTAACCTTATATCCTATTTGCTCAAGGCTTTCCGGTATTACATCTCCGGCACCTTCAATAAAGCCAATTTGTTCTCCTTTTTTCTGAATATCTAATTTTAGTAATTTGGTTTTTGCTGGTAAAACCAAAGTTTGCAAAGGAATATGCTCGTAAGCTATTCTCAGAACTTCATCAGAATATACTTTTCCATTTACTTTGACCTGTGGAGTTAGAATGGCTTCACTTTGCTCTTTTGGAGGTAAAATACTGAAGTTGACCAAGGCAGTTCCGCCAAGTTCTTTTATGCTGAATTTTACTGAAGTTGGACTAACTATCCATTTATCTGATGTAGCTAAACTTACTTCGCCAGATACATTTGCTTGCTCTGCAGTTATGGTTAATTGAATATTCTTTGCTTCGGAATTGGTGTAGATCAAAACCTTATCATTGAAAGAAGCTGAAATTGCCGGAACAATTTCAAACGGTTCGTATAGTTCTCCTTTTACAGGGTCTGTAGATTTAAATTGAATTAATTTTTCGAAAACGATATCTTCTCCTTCAATTTGTAAGTTGAAAATTGCCTTTGTTGATTTAGGAGTTTGCGGAAGTCCGATTAGCTTTGGATCTGCAACCTTGTAGGTTCCCAATTTTGGGTCTTCGTTTAACCAATAAGCAGTTGTATATTCTGAATCTTTTGGAATACTGTAAACTAATTTATTGCTCCAATCTTCATTCGGCTTTAATTCTAAATTAGGCTGTAAAGAAGAACTTCCAGGGCTTAAACTTACAGAAGTTAAAACTACTTTAGCTTTACTTCTATTAATAGCTTCCAGCTGTACCGAAACTTCTTGGGAAGGAGCGGCGCTAGAGGTGTTTACAACAGCTTCAAGATATAAGCCGCTACAAGCTAGAATGATCTCTTTAATTTCAGCCGATTTTATGCTTTTCCAATAGCCTTCATCCAAGTCTTTAATCAATTTATAAGCTTCTACTAATTGTGGTACACTTGCAGAAGGATCGCGAAAATTGAATTGATTTTGAACTTCAACTAAGATCTTTCCAATTTCAGCACCACCTTTTAATCTATTCCAAGAAGTATCTATTCCTGCAAAAAGATCTCCTTTTTTTACAGGTGCTTCTCCATCTATAAGTTCTATATATTCTATCTGACTACCTCGGCTTCCGCTGCTTCCAAATCCTTGAGATCTGTGCTGACTTCTGCTTAACGAAGCTATTTCAGGATTAGATAATCCATTCCATGGAAAATAAACTCCGGTATCGAATTGAATAAAATTAGATTTATCGGCTTTATCAAATTCCTCTTGATTTCCGTAGAACCAAGGTGAAGTATTAAAGTAAAGTCGGGTGGGAGAAAAGGTATTGGTATATTTTAATTGTTCTGTATAGGCATCTTTCTTACCTGCTAATTTAAAAGCTTCCTTACTCAAAACCGCCGAAGCAGTGTGTTGCCCATGCGTATCTCCGGAAGTTCTGTGGTTGAATCTATTGATGATAATATCTGGTTGAAAACTTCGAATCGCCCAAACTACATCGCCCAAAACAACTTCTTTTTCCCAGATCTTCATGGTTTCCTCAGGAGTTTTGGTATATCCAAAATCTATAGCACGAGTAAAACGTTGCTCACCACCATCTATTCTTCTAGCAGCTAAAAGCTCCTGAGTTCTAATAACACCTAATAATTCTTTTAATTCCGGACCAATAAGATTCTGCCCCCCATCACCTCTGGTTATAGAAAGGTAGCCGGTTCTGGCATTTATCTCGTTAGATAAATATGAAATTAATCTGGTATTCTCATCATCGGGATGAGCAGCAACATAGAGTACAGAACCTAAAAAGTTTAGTTTTTTAAGAGCTTGATCTATTTCTGCTGAATTTAATTTTTTTGGAGTTTGCCCTTGTGCGTTTATACACAAAATAATGGCTAAAAAAGGTAGGATTTTACGCATTTGAAAGTATTGATTTCAATATTTTCAAATATATAAATTTCTAAGGGGTTCTTTTTAGAAATACTTGGCTATTAATTAAAGGCTATCTTTTCCCTCATCTCTATAAAAATCTTTTTGCAATAAAGAAACTGCTTTCTGAAGAATAAGATTGTTCGGGTAGGTTACCAGCTCACCATCATCTGTGATAATAAGAATGTGAAAAGCCTTTATATCGTCTATTACGCCAATAATAGGTGCATCTTTATCGTGAATTCTAATTTTATCCCCAATCTTATACGGAAATGAGAAGAAAAGAATTATTCCTGAAGTAATGTTACTTAAAATGGACCAAATGGCAAATAAAGCGACTCCAATTACCGCAAAAACAGAAGAAAAGATCAAAGAAAGATCTTTTAATCCCACTCCCCACGCAATTGCTAAGGCAAACACAGAGATAAGAAATATAAGAATGTTAATGTATTTAAACATTAGGCGAGTACGGGTAATGTGTATCTCACTTTGTTTACCCACCTTATGTGCTGCTTTTCTCAAGATCACTTGAAAGATGAGCAGTGTAAATACAATAATTGCAGTTTTAGTTAATTCGTTTTGGTAGGTTGTGAAGATATCGTACATCAATTTAATTTCAATCGCTCACGCAAAGGTAAATCTTTATTGGCATTTTTATTCCAGTAATCTATTTTTATAGTTTCCATTTTCTTAGCAGTAGAGATTTGTACTTCCCCATTTTGTTGCGTTTGCTCTATCCACTTTTCAATTAAAAAAGGAGCTGCATTATGGAAGTAGATCTTAAGTTCTCTTTTTAACTCTGGATAACTAATCTTATAAACGCTAAGTTCCTGATCTTGGTAAAATTCGGCCATTGCAGAATAGCTTTTAATTTCCTGATGTGCTAAACGTAAATATTCTAAAGATGGAATCATGTCTAAATTTCCTGTAGGTAAGAGATCTGGATCAATTCTCAGTTGCATCCAAATTTCATTTTCCAAATTAGTAGGTGATAAGTTGAGTTTTTGATCTGCTTCTCCTTCAAAATACGAATGAGATTCCACTTCAAAATTATCTTGATTATTTAGCTGAACATACATTTGCCCACACCATTCTTGAATTGAAACTACCGATTTTAAAGCATGAGAATTTCCTTCTAACGGATAAAAACTGCTCTGCATAATAGAATAGGGATAGATCCCGGTTAAGAACTTTTTAGTGGCATTCAGTTTTAAAACAGGGATTGTATTAGTTGAACTTTTAGTAGCTTTTACTTGTTCTTGAGGCAGAAAATCCTCGGTAACAAAAATAAGTACGGCTACCCCATCTCTCATTTCGCCGTATCTTGACTGCTCTAATTTATAGGAAGTAATTTCTGCTTGCCCAGAAAACCAATAGCTCTTAAAAGCTTCAGATAAACTTCTTTCTGGAAGTTCACTTTCTTTTTCCACAGGTTTCTCTTTACAACCCATTATTGAAAGTACTAGGAAAATTCCGCAGGTAAAAAATCTTAAACCAATTTGCATAAAGAAAATGTTTCTTTAAAATTACAAAAATTAAGCTTCTACTAGGTTTAGCAACTCTTGATATACCAAATGTGTAGGTAAACCAACAACGTTAAAATAACTGCCTTCAATCCTTTCTATTCCAATTAATCCTATCCATTCTTGAATGCCATAAGCACCAGCTTTGTCTAAGGGATGAAAGTGTAAAATGTAGTGATCTATTTCCTCTTTGGTCAACTCTCTAAAACTAACTTTGGTAATAGCATTCACTGTTTTTTGTGAGTCTCTAGTAGTAAAGGTTACAGACGTAATCACCTCATGAGTTTTACCGGATAAGGACTGCAACATTTCGAAAGCTTCTGAAGTTGTAGTTGGTTTTCCTAAGGCCTTGTCTTCATGCCAAACAATGGTGTCTGAAGTGATCAAGATCTCCTTATCTTTTAAATTATGAGTAAAAACCTCTGCTTTAAGTTCCGCTAGGTAATCTGTTATTTGAGAATATCTTAGGTGAGATGGGTAATCTTCTTTGATCTTCTTAACATCTATTATAAATGGAATTTCAAGATCCTTCAAAAATTGATGTCTTCTTGGTGATCCTGAAGCTAAAATTATTCTATAATTTTCGAGTTTTTCCTTCAGCATAAATTAAAATAAAATAAATTGATATAGGCCCAAAGTGATAATTCCCATGAGCATTATTAGTTTTAATAATAGGCTTAGCGCCTTATAATGTTTTCTGGTTTTTGCAGTCCAGATCTGAATTAAAAAATAGAGTAGTGGCGCAACTATAAATAACAAGGTATAGAGCACTGCATATAAGTTAGAAAACAGATACTGGTATAAATAGTAGACCACCGCAGCAAGTGGCAACAATCCGATTGCGAAGATCACCATGTTTGTTCTATCAGCACCCAATGCAATAGGAAGCGTGTTTCTTCCTGCATTATAATCTCCTTTTATATCTTCCTGATCTTTCACCATTTCTCTAAGCCAATTTATTAAAAAAGCGAACAAGGCATAGTCTAATAGTAAAGAAAAAATGGTGGATTGAGTTTGCTGATTTTCGGGAGTGATCACGGGCATGAGATCATATAATCCTACAATTAAAATACTGAATGCTACCAAGACACTTATTACAACATTTCCAACAATCAGTAATTGTTTTAAATAAGTAGCATAAAGGTATAACAAGGCGGAGATCACGATAAAAATGGCAGAGAATCCAGGCTTTCCAATGAGATTCGAAAGGAAAAATCCAATTCCAACTCCAAGTATACTTAGAATAATATAGATGGTATTCGCGGTGCTTAAAGATATTGTAGTTCCCACAAGATTTTGTGCAGGCTTATTAATTTTGTCGGTTTCTACATCATGAATATCGTTTATCACATTTCCTGCTGCAGCAATAAACACTGTGGACAGACAAAGCATAAGAAATCCCAGATCGCTTAAGGTGATGGTTATTCCAAAACTGTTGAAAAGTCCGTATTTAATAAGCACCTGCATTAAGATGATCATTAAAAGATTTTGATATCGTATCAGTTTAAAAAATGCTGTGAGCATAGATTTTCGATTGATCTTTTATTAAACTGAAATTCTAGCTTTTTAAGGCATCACTATTTAAAAGCCACTTTCCTTGTACTTTTAAAACTTGTTCAATCACATCTCGGGCACAACCTTTTCCGCCTTTTTTGTGAGAGATATATCTGCTAACATTTTTAACTTCAGCTACCGCATCCTGAGGGCAGCAAGGCAAACCAACTAATTGCATTGGATATAGATCTGGAATATCATCTCCCATATAAAGCACATGTTCAGGATCTATATTGTAAATATCCATGAATTCTTTAAGCTGCTCTACTTTATCTGAAACTCCCAAGAAAATGTTGGTAATTCCTAGATCTCTCAATCTTTTTCTAACCCCTTCATTTTTACCTCCAGAAATTATACAAACGTTATAACCCGCCATTTCAGCGGTTTTTAAGGCATAACCATCTTTAACGCTCATGGTTCTAAATAGTTCTCCGGCAGTATTAACCTGTACGCTGCCATCGGTTAAAACACCATCTACATCAAAGATTAGCGTAGTTATATGATTGAGGTATTCTTTATAATTCTTTTCCATGTAGGTTCTGAATAGATTTTGTTAGTAACGAATAAATTTCTTTCTGATCTTCAGAAAGCATTCCTAAATGTGAATTTATCACTTGTTGATCCTTGCGTTTTGCAGGACCGGTTTGCGCGTCCATCGGACTCATATTCAAAATTTTTGAAGCTGTTTCCTGAATAAGCGGATGTAAAATTTCAAAAGGCACATTGTTTTGTTGGCAAATGTTATCTCCTTCGGTATACATCAGATTTACAAAATTGCTTACAAAAACAGCAGCAAGATGTATAGATTTTCTTTGTTCTGAAGAGATCTCAAATACTTTTTCAGATATTTCTGAAGCCATTTTAAAAAGCACTTCTTTATCTGAAGTCAAATTAGCTTCAATACAAAGTGGAATTGAAGTAAAATCTACTTTTTTATTTTTGGAAAAAGTCTGAAGCGGATAGAATACACCGGTGCGTTCAAACTTTTTCAATACTCCCATTCCAACGGCGCCAGAAGTATGAACAACCAATGCTCCAGTAGTAGGAATAGCTAAACTAACTTCTTCTAATACATCATCTTTCAATGCCAATAAGTAGATATCTGCTTCCTTTAAATTTGAAAGATCTGTTGTAACAGAAATTTTTTGTTCAAATTTCTTCAGACTTTTAATATCATGATTATAAACTTGAACAATTTTAAAATTAGGCGAATCATTAAAGGCCTCAAATAAATGTGTGGCTACATTTCCGGTTCCAAAAAGTACGATTCGCTTCATTCGGCTAAATTACCAAAATTTCTCAGTTTAAAATTAACATTTGTGGCAGGGAATTGATTCTTGATATAAGCTCCTAACTACTTAATTTTAGTTAAATTTGCAGCGTTTTAAAGTAGTCCTAAATGCAAAATAAAATAGCGTCTGTCATATTCTCTACCCGAATAATGGCAGTCTTGTTCATTGTCTTCGCCATTGCAATGGCCTTGGGAACATTCATCGAAAGTTGGTATACCATAGAAACTGCAAGAATTCTCATTTATAACACCTGGTGGTTCGAGGGTATTATGCTCTTCTTTGTGATTAACTTCTGCGGAAATATCATTCGATACGGAATGCATAAACGCGAAAAGTGGTCTTCCCTTTTAATTCACTTATCCTTTATTCTAATTTTGGTTGGTGCATTTGTAACTAGATACATCAGTTATGAAGGTATCATGCCAATTCGAGAGGGAGAAACAACCAATTCTTTTCTTTCAGAGAAAACCTATTTAACCGCCATTATGGATGGTGAGATAGATGGAGAACCTAGAAGAAGAGTTATAGACCAAACAGTTTTGCTAGCTCCTGAAACAGATAATGATGAAGGGATTTATACGGATTTTAATGGTCAGAAAGTTTCTGTTGAAGTTATAAACTTTATACACGGAGCAAAAGAAGGTCTTATTCTTTCTGAAAGCGGCGATAATTACTTGAAGATCGTGGAAGCTGGTGATGGAAATCGTCACGAACACTATTTAAAAGAAGGCGATGTAGCCAATATTCATAACATGCTTTTTTCACTGAATAAGCAAACAGAAGGTGCTATTAATATTCAGGTGAATGGAGAGGAAGGAACGTATTCAATTAAGTCGCCATTCGAAGGCGATTTTATGAGAATGGCAGATCAGTTTAAAGGAACTGTTGTTGCAGATAGCACACAAACTTTGATGCTTAGATCGCTTTATAATGTTGGCGGAATGCAGTTTGTAATTCCAGAACCTATGGCCACAGGGAATTATGATATTATTCCAACCGAAGTAAAAGCGAAGAATCAGTTAAACGCAGTTACTTTAAAAGTGACTTCTGGAGGCGAATCTAAGAATATTAGTATGCTTGGTGGGAAAGGAGTAGTAGGAGAGCCTAAAAATCTTAAGGTTGGTGGTTTAGATATTTATTTGAATTATGGTTCCAAAGAAATGGAATTGCCTTTTTCAATAAAATTAAATGATTTTGTAGCAGATAAATATCCGGGTACAGAAAATAATCCTACGCCTAGTTATTCTGCATTTAAAAGTAAGGTAGAAATAATAGACGATAATGGCTCTGAACCTTATGAGATCTTTATGAATCATGTATTAGATAAAGAGGGCTACAGATTTTTCCAAGCTTCTTTTGATCCAGATGAAAAGGGGACAGTGCTTTCTGTTAACCATGATTTTTGGGGAACTTGGATCACTTATATAGGATATTTTCTATTGTATCTTGGGCTAATGCTAATTTTATTCGATAAAGGAAGCAGATTTGGGAAACTAAAAGTGATGTTGGATAAAGTGAAAGAAAAGAAAGCTGCGTTGACTGTTATTACCGCTATTTTTCTAAGTATCTCATCTGGATTTGCTCAAGATAATTCTCAAGAAACAGATGATCATGCGCACGTAATGGCCAATAAAGCCCGTGTAGATTCTATGATCCTAAGTACTGCTGTGGATGCAGAACATGCCGCGAAATTTGGCCGTTTAGTAATTCAAGATGCAGGCGGAAGAATGAAACCTGCAAATACTTTTTCTTCAGAATTACTTCGGAAATTAAGCAAGAAAGATTCTTATGAAGGTTTAAACTCAGATCAGATCTTGATCTCGATGACAGAGAATCCTGCTCTTTGGTATAACGCACCTTTAATCTATGTGAAACCGCATAACGATAGCATTAGGCACATTGCCGGCGTAAAAACAGATCAGGAGTTTATTGCTTTAACTAATTTCTTTGATGCTTCTGGGGCATATAAACTTTCACCTTATTTAGAAGCGGCTTATCAAGCAGGAGTTCCAGATCAGTTTCAGAAAGATTTTATTGAAACCGACAGAAAAGTGAACTTACTTTATAACGCGCTGCAAGGTGGAGTTTTAAGAATTTTCCCGATTCCCGGTGATAAGAATAATAAATGGGTTTCTTTTCCAGAAGTTCCAGAATCTAGTTTAACTGGAATGGATTCGGTATATGCCAGACAGATCCTTCCAATTTATATGAATGCTTTAAGAGAATCTAAGGCTACTGGAGATTACACTAAATCAGATGAATTGCTGGAAAGCATTAATAGCTACCAGCAGAAATTTGGAAGTGACGTGTTACCCTCAGAACAAAAGATTAACGCCGAAATACTTTACAATAAATATGACGTATTTAGAAGCCTGTTCATGTGGTACATGTTCGCGGGACTTATCATGCTGATCTTTGTTGTTGTTCAAATTTTTCAAGATTCAAAAGCAATTCGAATCTTAATTAAAATAAGTGCTTTTGTAATATTAGGTCTTTTCATAGTTCATACACTGGGTCTTGCCGCAAGATGGTATATTTCTGGTCACGCACCTTGGAGTGATGCTTACGAATCTATGATCTACGTTGCATGGGCAACGATGTTCTTTGGATTAGCTTTCGGAAGAAAAAGTTTCCTAACCATAGCTTCAACATCATTTGTTGCTTCTATGATCTTGATGATTGCGCATTGGAACTGGATGGATCCGGCAATTGCAAATCTACAGCCTGTATTAGATTCATATTGGTTAATGATCCACGTTTCTGTAATAGTTGGTAGTTACGGTCCGTTTACCTTAGGATTGATCTTAGGAGCAGTTTCGTTATTATTAATGATTCTTACTACAGAAAAGAACAAAGTTAAAATGGATCTTAATATTAAAGAGATCACCATTATTACTGAAATGGCTTTAACCGTTGGGTTGGTGATGTTAACTATTGGAAACTTCTTAGGAGGACAATGGGCCAATGAAAGTTGGGGAAGATATTGGGGTTGGGATCCAAAAGAAACTTGGGCTTTAGTTAGTATTATGATCTATGCCTTTGTTATTCACATGAGACTAGTTCCAGGATTGCGCAGTAGATGGTTCTTTAACTTGATGGCGATCATTGCATTTGCAAGTATCATGATGACCTATTTTGGAGTGAACTTTTACTTGGCAGGATTGCACTCTTATGCAAGCGGAGATAAAGTAATCACCCCAACATTTATATATTACGCCGTTGCAGGAGTTGCTGTTTTAGGAGCAGTTTCTTATTGGAAATATAAAAAGTACTACGCGAAGAAATAATTATTTCTTTTGAATATATTAAAAACCCTGTTTCATTATTGAAGCAGGGTTTTTTTTTGTCACACTGAGTTTGTCGAAGTGTACTTGTTTTAGAAAGAGGCTTCGACATCCCGACACTTCGGGAAGCCTGACATTTATAATTTATTGTCACACTGAGCTTGTCGAAGTGTGCTAATAATATCTAAACAGGCATCGACATCCCGACACTTCGGGAAGCCTGACATTTATTATTTATTGTCACACTGAGCTTGTCGAAGTGTGCTTGTTTTACCGAAGTAGGCTTCGACAGGCTCAGCCTGACATTGTTATTTATTGTCACACTGAGCTTGTCGAAGTGTGCTTGTTTTATCGAAGTGTAATTATATTATTCAAAGAGGCTTCGACAAGCTCAGCCTGACAATATTATTTCAAAAACAAAAAAGCCACCTCTTTCAAGGTAGCTTTAATATATCTTAACTGAAGAATTGAATTATTTCAATCCACCAACCATATCCTTTGGTTTAACCCATTCGTCAAATTCTTCTGCAGTTACATATCCTAAATTCACCGCTTCTTGTTTTAAAGTAGTTCCATTGGCATGTGCAGTGTTTGCAATTTCTGCAGCTTTATAATAACCGATCTTTGTATTTAAGGCTGTTACCAACATTAAAGAGTTATCTAAAAGTTCTTTAATTCTCTTTTTATTAGGCTCTATTCCTCTAGCACAGTGCTCGTCGAAAGATGCGCAAGCATCTCCAATTAGTTGTGCACTTTGCAAGAAGTTAGCTGCCATTACTGGCTTAAACACGTTCAATTCGAATTGACCCTGCATTCCGCCTACACTTATTGCAACATCATTCCCCATTACTTGTGCGCAAACCATAGTTAACGCTTCACATTGGGTTGGGTTAACTTTTCCAGGCATAATAGAAGATCCAGGCTCATTTGCCGGGATATTGATCTCTCCAATTCCACTTCTAGGTCCTGAAGAAAGCATTCTAATATCATTCCCGATCTTATTTAAAGAAACAGCTAACTGCTTCAATGCACCGTGCGATTCTACAAAAGCATCATGTGCTGCCAAAGCTTCAAATTTATTGGGAGCAGAAACAAATGGTAAACCTGTGAATTTTGCTATAAATTCAGCAACACGTTTAGAATAACCTTTTGGAGTATTCAATCCTGTTCCTACCGCAGTTCCACCTAAAGCTAATTCAGCTAGGTGAGGAAGGGTATTTTCCAAAGCTTTAATTCCGTGATCCAATTGAGCTACATATCCGCTAAACTCCTGTCCAAGGGTTAGGGGAGTGGCATCCATAAAATGGGTACGCCCGATCTTCACTACATCCTTAAATTCTTCCGATTTCTTTTTTAAGGTATTTCTCAATTTAACTACTCCAGGTAATGTAATCTCACTTACTTTTTTATAGGCAGCAATATGCATTCCTGTTGGAAAGGTATCATTAGAAGATTGAGATTTATTGACATCATCATTAGGATGAAT
>CAZWSP010000096.1:0-12777 GCA_964636585.1 uncultured Antarcticibacterium sp. | reverse complement strand
TGATACTGGATAGATCACTTTTAACTGAAACCAATTTCTCTTCCTCAAATATTTTTGAAACGGTATCTTTTAAATCATTAGATACTAAAATATTACTTTCTTGATAATTGCTTGAATAATTTAAATACACGCCAATTTCGTCTTTCACGCGATTCATTAAAGTTGCTTGATTAGCAAGTAAAGTATTCGAATTTAAATAGGTGAACTCTGTAATTCCAGACCTTACAACAATATCTCCCAATTCTCTCCAATTACTATTTTTAATGAGATTGCGTTGTGGCGCATATCTGCGCAAAGCCATAATTATAGAACCCTGCTTTACAGGTTTTCTTAATGTTTTTTCCACTTCTGGTTGCAAATGCTCAGCCAATGCACTAAAATTTATTAGATCTTTAGATAAAGCATCATCTAAAAATGGTTGATGCCTTAGAATATCATGAATGCAAGAAGTGATCGTGTTCATTGTTAAATAATATACATTTTGTACAAATATATATAAAATCCTCTCATTTTTTTATAAGTTGGATTTCAATATGTACTTATGCATTTTTAAATGAAAAAGGGATGAAGGTTTTAAAATTTGGTGGAACCTCTGTAGGTTCTAGTTCGAGTATAAAAAATGTAAAAAGTATCATAGAATCTATAAATGGACAAAAGATCATTGTACTTTCAGCAATGTCTGGAGTAACTAATTTATTGGTAGAAATTTCTGAAAGTTTACAAGCTGGAAATCAATCTAAAATTGAAGAGCTTCAACATTCGCTTAAGACCAAACATTTAGATCTAATTTCAGAATTAATTCAGGAAGAGAAAGATCAATTACATGTCCGTAAAGGTTTGGATATATTGTTTTCCGAATTCAGTTTGATTATTTCTGGAGAATTTTCAGAAAACAGTTCTAACCAGATCCTGATTTTTGGTGAGACGCTGAGTACTTATATATTTAATGAGTATTTAAGATCTTGCAATATCCCTTCAGCATTACTGAATGCTAAAAAATTCATGTTTGTTAGCAATCTTGAAAATCCAGACACTACAAAGATCAATCAGCTTCTTCAGCCTTTATTAATCAATACTTCTGAAGATGCTATTTATATCACGCAAGGATTTGTTCGAATAGATAAATTCAATAGAATGAGCACATTAAAAAGAGGCGGAAGCGATTATACAGCAACTATTTTAGGGGCAGCAATTAATGCGGAAGAAGTTCAGATCTGGACAGATATAGATGGATTTCATAACAACGATCCTCGATATGTAGCAGATACACATCCACTTTCCAACTTGAGTTTTGAAGAGGCGGCAGAGTTGGCTTATTTTGGTGCAAAAATATTGCATCCACAAACCATTTCGCCGGTAATAGATAAACACATCCCCATTTATCTTAAAAACACTTTTACGCCAGAGTTGCATGGAACAAAGATCTCTTCTGAGATCCATAGCAAAGGTTTAAAAGCGATCTCTGCGAAAGATGGGATTACCGCAATTAAGATAAAATCGAATAGAATGCTCATGGCTCATGGATTTCTAAAGAAGATTTTTGAGATCTTCGATTATCATGAAACCGCCATCGATATGATCACCACCTCAGAGATCGCAATTTCTTTGACGATAGATGACACCAAGAATCTAGACCTTATTTTAAAAGATTTGGAGGAATTTGGTGAGATCACTGTAGAGATGGAACATAGTATAATTTGTATTGTTGGGGAGGGATTAATTGAAGACGCTAATACTTTTAAACTTTTCGAGATCTTAAATGAGATCCCGGTGCGTATGATCTCCTATGGAGGAAGTTTAAATAACGTATCTATTTTGGTGGCTTCAGAAAACAAAGTATTCGCTTTAAAAGCTTTACACCAAAAATTATTCGCACCTAAATTGGCTTCAATTGAAATGAATACGTAAAATTAGTTCGGAGAGAAATCCTGTTTTGAAAGGTCTGCTTTTAGCTGTTCTAATTCATTTTTTATCTGAATATATTTAGAGAGATGTTGTGTACTCTTCATGCTATGATGGGAAAGCATAGTTCCAATAAAGTTGGAATTTCTATGTTCCTGTAAATTTGAAGCCAAGTCAATTAATCGATTTTTTAATATCGCGTGGAAGTTTGCTTTATTGAAGCGATTTTCGATTAGAACAAAGCCATTCTGCTGAAAGACTAACCAAGTTTCTTTATCCTTATAAAGTGAAACTGCAGCTTTGGCAAATTCCACTGCACTTTCTGCAACATATCCACTACTCCATGGGAGTGTACCACTCATTCCTTCTGTTCCTATTAATGTGGTAACGTTTGGAGTTCCACATTTCATAGCTTCAGCAAGCTTTCCCTTTAAACCTGCACCAAATCTTAAAGCAGCCAAACTAACTCTAGCATTTTTTACAACATTTTCTGCATTCTCTGCCCATCCATTTACAAAGAATTTTTCTTTAGGATTATGAAGTTGAAGCACATTTTGTGTGGGATAAGCCCCATAAATATGAAGCTCAGCCTCGGGAAGTTCTTTTCGGATAATTGGCCAGATCTCTTTTTTAAGATAATTTACAGCATCTATATTTGGTTTATGCTTAAAATTTCCAATGCTTATAAAATGCTGGCGCTCTTCAAAAGTGGGAAGTAGATTTTCTTCTATTTTTGAATCTATCAGAAAAGGCAGATACAATAATAAATTATTCGGAATATTGAAATCTGTAGTCAGAAGTTTCTGCTCTTCTTCAGAAATAATTAGCGTAAGATCACATCTATATATACTGGCGATTTCCCGTTTCGTTAATTCTGAATTTTTAATAGAAGCTTTATCTAATTTAGTATCAGCTCTATAATTTCGAAGAAAATGAAGATCCTCTGTATCTAAAATTTTTATTGAATCTGGGCTAAATTTATCGACTCTCCATCCAAATTGTTCTTCCATCATAAACCTATCGAAGAGTACAATTTCAGGTTGCAATTGGGAAATATAATCATCAAAACTGGAATTGTTCAATTCAATTTTTTCTGAAGAAATTCCGATCTCTTCTAGATCTACCATTTTTTCTGAAGGCGCTGCTGTTGTGGTAAATATCACCTTATAATTGTTAATGGTGAAATACTCCAAGATCTGAAGCATTCTTTGTCCAGCCGCAGAGGAATTAGGTTCTGGCCAAACATATCCAATAACTAAAACAGTAGGCATAATTTTTTTAGCAAAAATACTAGTTTAAATCGGTTAGGAAAATACTTTAAAAACTTCCTGAAAGTAGGAGTGAAGCAACGATCCATAAAACTAGAGAAACGGCTCCTCCAATTATTAAAAAGTGCTTGAATTTGTACATTCCCATTCCGTAGATCAACGTATTTGTTTGATAGCCTACAGGAGTAAAAAAGCTAAAATTGGCTGCAAACATAATAGCTAGAATAAAGGGTTTAGGGTCTAATTTTAAAGAGGTTGCAATAGTGATCGCAATTGGGGTAATAATAATAGCAGTGGCATTGTTAGAAACAAATCCACTTAGGATCATTGTAACTAAAAACAGAATTCCAATAATCACCGTGGAAGATTGATTGTCGAAGATATCTAACAGATGTTCAGCAATCCACATATCTGCGCCGCTATTACCCATTGCAATCCCTAAGGGTATCATTCCCGCCAATAGAAAGATCACTTGCCAGTTGATCTGGGAGTAGGCTTTACCAAGATCCAGACATTTTAAAAATAGCATTAGAAATACCCCGACTAAGGCACTTTGTAAAATTGGGAATATTGAAAATGCTGAGAGCCCAACAACCACTAGTAAAATAGCAAAGGAAATATAGCCTTTCGATTTTCTTTTAACTTCAATTTCCTGATGTTGATGAAGGATTGTAATATTGTCCAACTTTCCTAGTTCCGATAATGCTCTAGCCGATACTTCCACTAGAAGTCGGTCACCCACACGGAGTTCTATTTCATCTCGTTTTTTACTAAAAACACGATCTGCTGGATGCCTAAAACTATTTCTTTTTTTGATGGCCAAAGGAACAGCTCCTTGAAGATCGAAATTTCCAACGGTCTTAATAGATTTTCCGATTAAAGGAGAATTTGGAAGCATTAAAATCTCTACAACCTGAATACTTTCATCTGAACCTTCTACGTTGGTAATGGGTAATGTGAATTTCTTGCTCTCTTCTCTAATAACCGAAAAGCCAGGATCCTCCTTTAATTTCACTAAATTTTCAAGATTACATCTTAAAAGTAGTTGATCTTTTTCCTTCAGAATTGTGTATTTCCCAGGCTTATCGTTAATAACTCCATCTCGTTTTAAGCGCAGAATTTCTATATCTAAATTATCATGAAAAAAAGTATCATTGATTTTTTTTCCAATTACATTAGATCCTTTTTTTACAATAGCCTTAGTGATATAAGCATCTAGATTGTAATCTTTATCCAGATCTAGTTTTCCTTTACTCGGTAAAAATTTATATAATAAGGTTACAATTACTGTTGTAATAACAAGGAAGATCCCACCGTACCAAGTAAATTCAAAAAAAGTAAATCTATCTACTCCTCTTTCTATAGCAATAGAATTTACAATAAGGTTGGTAGATGTCCCCATTAGAGTACAGCTTCCTCCAATTATTCCGGCAAAGGATACCGGCAGTAATAATTTTTCACTTGGAATGTTATATTTAGCTGAAAGTTCTGTGATCACTTTTATAAATACAATAACTACGGCGGTGGTGTTTATAAAAGCAGAAATACTTCCGGCAATTAGCATGAAAATGGGGATCATGATATAAATAGGCAATCCCTTCATGCTTTTAAGCCCGTCTGAGAGCCAATTTATCACGCCATTGGTTTCGAGTCCAATGGCTATAATCATTAAAGCGAGCACCGTTATTGTGGCCGGATTTGCAAAACCAGAAATGGCTTCTTCGGGCGTGATTAGTTTGGTGAGAAGCAAACTCACCATTATAAAGAATGCAATTTTATCTACCGGAAATACTTCGAAGGCAAATAGAATTATTACAATTCCTAAGATTATAAAAACTAAAATTATTTCAATAGACATTCCCTATATTATTTAATGAAGTAGGATATAGGGCATTCTAAAATGTATTGCGAAAATTGATGTGGCTTATCTAACAACTTAGAATGTTATTAATTTAAGATTATATCTTGTATTTCTCATGCCTTTCTTTAAGCATTTTGCAGTTTAGTTCTTTTCTGTTGTTGAGGACAGTTTTACCAAACCAAGTATGATATTGCTGGGTATCTAAAAAATCCACATTCAAAGCAAACCATTCTTCATCAGAAAATTCTTTATCAAAAAATATTTCCCATTCCGCTCTTAATCTTTCATTTCTGAAGATATAACTTTCCAAACCTAAGTGATATAGATCTGCATCACATATAATTTTTTCAGCTTGAGATTTAGGTTTTTGTGGCATTTTAGTTGCCATTATACAATTTTGTACAATTTCAATCTTACTTTCGGGATAGTCATTTTCCTTTAAGAAGTTGGTAGCATAAATCACACTTTGCTCCTCATGATTCATATAGGTATCTGCCATTCCTGTATCATGAAATAGTGCTGCCAAAAGAATAGGTTCTAGATCTGATCCATAAACTTCTTCGTAATTCGCGATCGTTTTTACATACTGATACACATCTTCGGTATGTTGAACGCTATGAAATGGTAAAGTTTTACACCGACTGTTATTCAAGAAGTCCATGCAATGATCATAAGTTTTAGAAACTAAGTTTACTTTGCTAAATCCTTTTAAAAAGTTCAATGCCATTTTTTGAATTATATTTCAGTTTCTAAAGCCTTTGCAGGTTTTATACTTATGCGATAAAGAGGTTTCTAAATTTACAAGATTTCAAGTAATACTTCAATGAAATAAACTTTTTAACCTTTTATTATGCTATTGATTTTGTTTCTGAAATATTATAATTTTTACTTTGAAGAAACAATAGTTTTAAGTTGTTATTATATTAAATGTTTCCTAAATTTTTAAATACCTAAAATTAGTATGAGCAGAGGATTTGTAAAAGAAGATGATCAAGAGGAGGCACCATTTATTCCGCCAAGATCTGCATTGCCGATAGGAGTTACAAACTATGTAACCCCAATGGGACATGAGTTGCTCATACAAGAGCGTACTGAACTGGAAAATGAAATTGCTGAATTGAATTTAGAAGAGGGAAAAGAACGCAGACATTCCTTAGCTGTACTGAATGGAAAACTTAATTTATTAAATGAAAGAATTCTAACCTCCAGAATTCTGAAGCCTGATGAACAATCTAAAAATGAAGTTAGGTTTGGAGCAATTGTAGTTTTTAAATATGTAACCGGATCTCAATCTGGAACTAAGAAAGAATTTCAGATTGTTGGTGTTGATGAAGCCGATATCAAAAAAAATAAAATTGCATTTGTAGCTCCTTTAGCCAAAGCCTTAACCGGGAAAAAAGTAGGGGAGATCGCCGAGGTTTTTATGGCAGGGGCAATGCAACAACTAGAAATTGTTAGCTTCAGCTATTCCTGAGAATTTTCATTTTTTGCCTCTAACACAAATTCTAGATCATCTACAATATCTCCATATTCATCAGATTCAATAGTAAATGGAATGGAAGTCGGGGATGCAGTATAACCGATATTTTCAAGTTGATTTGAATCTATTTCCGCAGTGTAATTACCGGGCATAAGCCCTAGGAAAGAAAAGTAACCATCTCCTTCGGAAAGCATTTGTTTAACCAAGGTTTTTGAACTATTATAAATATTAATAGTAATTCTTCCTTGTCCATTTTTACTGGTATTATTTTTTAAATAAACCATTCCAGAAACTTCACCTAAAACCTTTACCGGAATATGAATGGTCTTAAATTGATTAGGGACAGTTTCAAGCGCAATAACTGAGTTTTCAATTTTCCAAGCAATATTATCTAAACTTAACGTATCTAATTGAATTACAAATTGTGTGTAAGGCTGTAAATCGAATATTCTAATTTGTGTTTTATCTTCATTGTAAATTACACTTCCACCCATATTTTTAATTTTTAAACCTGGGACACTTGGCTCTGTTGAATCATATTTATTATCGCCATTAATATCTAAGAAAGGAATTATGGTAACGGCACCTTTTCCAATACTGCTTCTATCGTTGGCTGTTATATAACCACGTTGATTATCCAATAATAAACTACCTCTTGCCGATTCTACAAAAGTGGAATTAAGGTTTCCTATCCTAGAGGTAAACGATGTTTGTGCAAAATTTAAATTATATCTCAATCCAATTTCGAAAAGATGGGAATTTCTTATAAAATTATTTTCAAAGCCTACGTTTACAAAGCCTTGTTTCATAAATGGCCTCTCGAGTCTTAAAATAATATTTGTGACTGAACTATTACTAAAATCATATTGAACTTGAGGAGATAATAAAAGTTGATACGGCAATCTATACGTTTGTGATAAGGTGCTGTAAATTGTTGGGTTTTTAGATCGTTCGTTAAAAAGTGCGTATGTTGTTAAGTTAGTACTTATCCCATAAATGGAGCCAGACATTAAAAATTGAGCAGAAGTAAACTTGGTAGTTGGTAAAATTATCTGGTTAACACTAAATCGAGAATAGGCTGAGAAATATTTAGATCTTATAGGAACAGATACGCTTATTTTTCGTTCTTCTAGGTAATTATAATTAATGGCGGTTTGATCTTTATCATATTTAATATAATTAAGATCTATTTGAAAACTGGAAGGATTTCTATAACTCAATAATCCTTCAGATTTAACACCATACATATATTCTCCAGAGAAAAGTAAACCAGAAGAAATTCTAAGAGATGAATTTATGAATGGCATAAATTCACCTGAAGTTACATCAGATAGATATTCAACACCACCCCCAATGGTAAACCCATTTGTGAGACCATAATTAAGATTAAATCTTGAGAATCTGCTATTATCATCATTTTCCACAATCCCTGCACTTAAGGTATATTCTAATTCCTTTTTAGGTATAAAGTTATAAGGGATATTTATTATGCGTTCCTCTGTGCGTTCTTCACCATATGGACCATAATATCTAAGATTTACTATAGTATTTCCATACATTAATGGAACTTCAAAAGTAAAGAATCCGGATGCATCTGCTTCTGTAAAATTAATTAATACATTATTAACATAAAGCTCTACCGTCCATCTAGGATCGGTAACATCAGCAAGGGTATAATATCCAAAAGATCTTCTATTTATTACTGGGGAATTAGACAATTGAACACCAACAACAGGAGCAAAGAGGGAAGATGTTGCACGTGTGAAAATTTTACCTGCAGTTACCTGTTTAAAAACTTTACTGTTATTATTTACATATTTCCATTGGTAGAACTGATTTCTAGAAGTGAATGGAACTTTACTAGAATAATTTAATAAGACATTTGTTTCTCCGCCAGCAATCATGGTTCCTATTCCCAAACCTAATCTATTATCGTTAAGCCCATTGGTTTGTTGGGTAGAAATGATAGACCAATCAGCCATACCTGCTCTAAAAAAAGGATACTTTCTCTCGATAATGGTATCTGGCGTAATAATTCCTTGAAGATTGTTTAGGTTTTTCCGCATGGTTTCCAAACGCAATTCCTTTACTTTCGGGAGTTCAATATCTGTTTCTAAAACTATAGAAAGATCGCGATAATTGAATGTGGTATTAAACCCGAATATTTCTCCGAATAAAGCAGATCTTAAGTATAAGGTAGTGGCGGTTAGTATAAAATCTTCCTTAGTGATAGAGTAATTTTCCTTCTTATAATTAATTAATAATTGATCTATATTAAAGTTAAAGGTGTTTTCAGGATTTATAATAAATCCAGCGATGGCTTCAGGCTTAGATCCTATTTCAATTTTTAGATCAAGATAAATAAATAAGTCGGCCACAGAGATAAATGCATCCTGACCTTTAATGGCAACAGGCATTTCTGTAATCCCTAATTTTGAAACTCTTAATTCAACGGGGAATTCATCATATTCTTGGGCCATACTTAAGTTACCCATCATTATAACGAAAAGAAAAAGAATTAAAGATCTTGATCTCTTAGTTGAAGTAAATAAGTGTAAGTTGAAAATTTTTAGTTTGGCCAAGTGTTACTTACTAAATAAAAGTTATTGTTGAATAAAAGTGAGATTAACCGTTCCGCTATAAGATCCTGGACGGTTATTGCTTATAGTTCCTAAATTTAATGTTCCCCCGATCATGACTTCATTAATGCTCGTTGAAGCAGCTTTAGTTATAAAAGTTTGATTCTCACTATAAGTTAAATTATCCAATAGAATTTGATCCCCGCTTGAACCAGTTAGCACAAAACTAGAAGGATGGGAAATGGTAACAAGTGTTCCAGGGTTTGCAGTAACTTCAAAAAGCGCCGAGGTAACTGTTGGACCTAGGTTTAATAAAACAACATCTCCAGTTGGATTTCTAAGTCCCTCTGGAGATACTACAACAGTTCCTCCGGAAATTCCCACGGTAAACGTTCCAAAATTTAAATATCGCGCAGTTCTAACCTTTACTTGAATAGGGATGGGTGGATTTTCTTGAGCGTATACAGAAACTCCAGAAAAGAATAATAAACCAACTAGTGTAATTTGGAATAAAGACTTTAGATCTATCTTGAATGGAGATTTTAATTTTTTCATTTCTGGATCATTATCTTTTTTGAAAAATGCTGGTCGTTCCAACTTAAATTAATAAAATATATTCCTGAACTTTTAATTCCATCTAGATGAATGGTTTCTTTACCCTTGACGTTTATCTTATCTAAAAGTTGTCCAGTAACACTTGTTGCCGTTAAGAAACCTTGTAATTCCGATTCTAGATTTACGTTAACAAAAACATTTCCATTTAAAGTTTTTACACTAAAAGGCTCATTAAATGCTAAAGCCAGATCTGTTAATTCATATTCAGAGAAGATCAAATAAAATCTAGAATTATGTTCGCCAGCTGTAATTTGAAAATTATAAACTGAATTTTCAGATAGATTTTGTCCGGTATGTTTTACATCATCAATTAAATAAACTTTAAAATTGGAAGGCAAATTTTCTACATCCTGAAGTTGAATGCTCATACTTCCGCTTAAGTTTGAATGTAATCCTAATGAAATTCTCTCATTCGAATTTATAATTGAACTAGGTAATGCGTTGATAGATAATTTTTCATTTTTGACCGAAATACTATAGAAATTAGGTATGCTTTCATCTGTATTCATCAACTTCAATGCATCTTTTTCTTTTTCAAAATTCGCTTTTGCAAATGGATCAAAATAGATTACTAAGGCATCTTGGGAATTACTATCATTAAGCTTAGATGTTATTCGAATAAGGGAATGAGCAATAGCTTCTGGATTTTTAAAAGCCTGAGTAAAATTGTTTACCCGAACCGCATTTGTTAATCCCAAAGTTCCAATAGTTTCTGATGTGGTATTTCCATTATTATTTACATGCACGAAAAATCCTTGCATAGAAGGAATAATATTAGAGGAACTTCCATTTGTACTGGATACATTATTTACATAAGAAGAATAAGTTCCTTTATATTGCTCGGTTGCTGAAAATAAATAAATTGCATTGTCAACATTTGTTTTCGTCCATCCTGAAGCATCCCAATTAATAGGGGAGGGATATGGATTTCCTACCAGATTAAAACCATCTGTATAAGTTCCGTTGTTATTCGATAATTGCCTTGAAAAATCTCCATTATTCACTGTTCCATTCAGTTCCACAGTCGCTACACGCGAGGCTGCTCCAAAATTGAAGGCGTAACCTTCTAAAATAGATAAACCAGCTGATGCATCTGTATATGGCTTCCAGCCGGTTATATCAGAAACAGTATTGTATGTGCTGTTTTCATTATAACTATATACCTGTGGAAAGCTTGCATTAAGATCTACAAATCCGGAAAAGTCACCAACTGTGGAATTGCTAAAAGGACTACTGAAATATTTATATCCAAATGCTGAATCTAAATACCTTTGCATTTTTACATTTCCAGAAATAGTACCATTTCCAGAGCCATCTATTAAAGCGGTTTGTGTAGGATTCGATATTAAAGTAAGATTTCCTGAAGTATTGAAGTTACCAGTTGTTGCTTTTATATAACCTGTAATGGCTAAAACACCATTCAACACAACACCAGAATTATTCTCAACTATAAGGTTTTTTATTCTGTTAGTAAGAAAAGTATTAGCTGGAATAGCTTGTGCAGTATTTGCAACCCATCTTACAGTACCATTTAATGCGTCAAAATTACTATTACTAACTACCGCTCCATTTATATTAATAATATTATTAACAACAGTAAGTGTTGCTCCGGAATTAATCGTAAGATTTTTACAAGCTGCTTCTGCTCCAGTATTCAAAACAGGATAATTTGATAAGCCCGCAGGAATAGTTACATTAGAATTTATAGTTGGAATGGCATTACAAGACCAATTTGATGAAGTATTCCAATTCGTACTAACAACACCAGTCCAATTAAAATCTGTTTTAACAGTAATATTAATAGTAGCATTGATACTTGGACATCCATTTAGGGAACTTGTAACTGTATAAATTCCAGCATTGCTTCCATTTGCATTCAAAATTGATGGATTTTGTAGGGAAGAACTAAAACCATTTGGACCGGTCCACATATAAGTAGCACCGGACGTGGAGTTCGCGGTTAAATTAATAGTTCCGCCTGCACAAACAGGACTGTTACTTCCCACTATTGGTGCAGTAGGAATGGTATTAATGGTTGCTATAACTGCAGATCTCGATTTTGTAGTACAATTATTTGAGGTAGCATCCACATAATAGGTTGTAGTTGACGAAATATTTGGAGTTGTAAAGTTAGAACCAGTACCGAGAATACTTCCTCCAGAAGCTACAGAATACCAATTTAGAGTTCCCGTTGAAGCGGTTGCGCTTAACAAAACCGTACCAGCTCCACATCTCGATCTTGGGGTAGTGGAAGTGATTGATGGATTTGCATTCACAACTACTGTGGTGTTTGCCAGATTACTCGAACAAGTATTCACAACAGCCTTAACGCTATAAATTCCAGACATTGCAACGGTTGAATTTGCAATGCTAGGATTTTGAAGGTCGCTTGTAAAACCATTTGGCCCTGTCCAAACATAACTTGCTCCAGTAATAGTACTTGCAGTTAAATTAATAGTTCCTCCAGCACATAGAGGGCTGTTACTAGTTGCCGCAGGAGCTAAAGGTTTAGCTTTAATCTCAAATTGATTTGACAGCCCCGAACCGGCATCTGGTTGACTACTTATAATTTTTATTTGGTAAAACGCCGGAGTGTAATTAGTTGGAATTTGTATTGTTAATGTGACAACTTCTGAACTCGTTGAATAATTGTTTTGAGTAGAGGAGGCTACTACAGTAAATTCTGCATCATTTGCGGTATAAACTTTATAGGTAGTACTGGAAGTAAAAGCTTTACCATTACTCGAATTTGCACCATTTCCATCAACCGTTGTAAACATTACGGAAGCTGTGGAGCCAGCACAAATAATATTATTAATTACCGGAGCTTGAATAACAGGTTGACCTTGAGAATAAATTGGAGTGTATGCAGTTAGAATAAATAAAAACAATAAATTAATTAGAAAAAATCTTTTTGTTAATTCATATGTTGTTTTATCCAAAAGGTAATTTTTCACCATAAAAATTTATTTTGCGAATAAGTCAAAATCGTAGTTCAATTTTTCTAAGAACTAAATGATTTATCTATTTCAAATCAAACTTAGTCTCGCCTAACAGTTTGCCTTCTTCGGT
>CAZWSP010000095.1:6200-12897 GCA_964636585.1 uncultured Antarcticibacterium sp. | reverse complement strand
GGGTATTTTAAAATAAATTATTACTCGGCCTTAATGTTGGTAAAATATAGCTGAAAAGTACTATCGGCAGATTTGTGCATTTTAGCTATAGGAACACCTTTGAAGGTTTCATAATCTTCCCAAGTGGTTGTAAGTTCTCTTCCATCTGAAGAAACATAGGTCCATTCCTTGATCATATAATCATCTCCATAGTATAATTTATAGGTATCGCCCGGAGTATAACCACCATTACCTTTATAATTTATAATAAGTTGCTGCATTTCGGTATTACTTATAGGTGCTGTTGCTGTTTGAACAGGTTCAAACTCATAAGTACTCCACATTAGTTGGTAAGGAAATAACAACCAATAAGTATCATTTATAAATTTTTGATCTGCAGCCATAGCCGTAGAATCTAAACTCTCACCTTTGGTATAGCTAAAGGTTTCACCTTTTTCTGAAAGAATTACTTTATTAGTTTTAGGAGACCATTTCCAATCACGCTGTGATCTTACTTCCCCATTTACGCTTACATTGAAAGTGAAATCTAACTGATTTAATTGTTTAAATTGTTCCATTCCATTGGCATTGGCAAGTTTTGTGGTTACAGGAACTTCTACTGAAGTTGAATCAACTACGATAGATTCATCAGATTCAGAATTTTTAGAATTGTCTTTACATCCAATTAGTAAAGTGGATAAAAGTAAAAATGTAAATAATTTTTTCATACTTCAAATTTTTATTAAAAATAAGGATTCTTGATTAAATATTGATTTCACGCAATTTTAAAATAAAAAAAAAGGCTCTTTGAATTTCAAAGAGCCTTTTTCCATAATATGTTATTTATTACAATCTTCTTCCTGTTAGAAGTTTGTACAGTATAAGAATTACTGCGATCACGATTAAAATGTGAATGATACTACCTAAGTCTGGAAAAGCAAAATATCCAATAAGCCATCCAATGATTAAAAGTACTACGATAAGCCAAATTATATCTCTCATATTGTTAGTTGTTGTGCAACATTTAGTTGCTAGTTAGTGGTTATTGATCTTACAAATTCTTATACTCTAAACTTAAATAGATATATCAAATATTCATAAAACCATACACCTGGTTAGATTTCAGTACGAATTTATGGAATATACTATCTAATCTAATCTTTTTTAACGAGTGTTTAACTAAATTCTTAAAATTTTTATAGAATTCCAATTCTTTTTTTAAATACTGAAATAGGCTAAGCCTTTTACTATCATTTAATTACTAATATTAGCTTTCATTTTCAGCCTTATTAATTCTCATCTCTAATTCTTCGATCACTTCACTAACCGAGTCGATACTATCTGATGATCTTTGGTGAGCATCTTCCATCGCTTTCTCAAGCTTTTTATCTGGATGCTGAAATAGATCTGTGATCACATGATTCACTTTATCTATAATGCTCTCTTGGCTATTTTTTATGTCTTCTAACCTATTTAAAATTGATTTTAATTGATCTATCTTTTCTTGATTCATCTTAATAGTATTGGTTATTACTCCTTTAAATTTTATTATTCTTTTACTTTTTCATTTTTTAATTTAGGATAGTCTGTATATCCTTTCGCGCCGGGTGTATAGAAAGTATCTTCATTCCATTCTGCTAGTTCAGCATTTTTAGCGAAGCGATTTGGTAGATCTGGATTCGAAATAAACAATTTTGCATAAGAAACCAGATCTGCATTTCCTTCTTTGATCACCTTGTTCCCTTTTTCCTGATCAAAATTACTATTGATCATTAAAGTGCCTTTATAAATTGGTCTATAATGTTTCGCGATATCTGCAACTAGATAATCTATATCACTTACATCTGTAAAGGGTTCAGAAAGGTGTAAATAGGCAAGATTATATGCATTCAGTTTATTAATTATAAAATCGAAGGTTGGAATAGTTTCTTCCGTAGCAGTAATTCCAAAAACTCCGTTTAAAGAAGGGTTTAATCTAACTCCAATTCTGTTCTCGTCCCAAACTTCATTTATTGCATCTATAACTTCAAAAAAGAAACGCGCTCTGTTAGCAATACTTCCACCATATTCATCTGTTCTGGTATTGGCCTTTTTATTAAAGAATTGATGGATCAAATATCCGTTGGAAGAATGTATCTCAACACCATCGAATCCTGCATCCTTTGCACACTGAGCCGCTTTTTTAAATTCTTGTACGGTTTCCTTAATTTCGATAAGCGTCATCGCCTTTGGTTCTACGGTTTCTTCAAATCCATCTGGAGTGTATGCTTTTTCATTTGGATTCACAGCACTTGGTGCAAGTGGCTTGTTACCATCATGAAATTTTGGATGCGATATTCTTCCGCAGTGCCATAACTGAATAAATATTTTTCCTCCTTCATTATGCACGGTTTCAGTAACTTTTTTCCATGCTTCAGTTTGGGCATCTGTATAAATTCCTGGGGTATTGATATAACCAACTGCCCTTTCTGATATCTGAGAACCTTCAGTAATTATTAGACCTGCACCGCTGCGCTGCTTGTAATATTCTACGTGTAATTCTGTTGGTACATTTCCTGCATTATCTGCTCTATTCCTAGTCATTGGAGCCATTATCACTCTATTTTTTAGGGTGAGGTCTTCTAATTGATAAGGTTCTAGTAATGGTTGATTATCTTTCATTATATTATTTTTTGAATTTTAAAGTTACTCCAAGCAGCCGCTAACCGGTGTTAAACAAATTGTAAATGCGCTTGTTTTTAACTTTATTTTAAAGTCTTTGAGTTAGTATTCTTTAAATTTGAACGAAATAAAATTGAATTTAAATTGATCTAGAAGTAGTCTAGATTGCACGGCACAGTAAGCCAATTAAGAATTTAACTGTATTTTTGAATTATTAAATCTCATGTTTAAATTCAGGTGTTTTTCAGAAAATATAAATCCTGACCACTATAATTAATGCAACAAAGTAAAAATATTGCCATTATTGGCTCTGGATTGGTTGGTTCCTTGTTAGCTATCTATTTAAAGAAACGCGGACATAGTGTAACGGTTTTCGATAGAAGGCAAGATGTGAGGAAAATTGAATTTTCGGGCAGGTCTATAAATCTGGCAATGTCTAATAGAGGTTGGAACGCATTAAGAAAAGTGGGTGTCGAAGATGAAATAAGAAAGATCGCGCTGCCTTTAGATAAAAGAGCACTTCACGTTAATGATAAACCTTTATATTTTCAGAAGTACGGAAAAGAAGGAGAAGCTATTTATTCTATTTCTCGCGGGGTCTTAAACAGAAGAATGATCGATCTAGCTGAAGAAGCTGGCGCTATTTTTAAATTTGAAGAGAAAGTTTGGGATGTAGATCTTTCTGAAGCTAAGATCTATACAGGAGAGACAGAAAAAGGGGAGTGGCAAGAATATCAATATGATATCGTTTTTGGAGCCGATGGTGCTTTTTCCCGTGTGAGACATAAAATGCAACGCCAAAGCCGATTTAATTATTCTCAAGATTTTATAGATGTTGGTTACAAGGAATTAACTATTCCCGCAAATGCAGATGGAAGCCATAAATTAGATAATGCCTCTTTCCATATCTGGCCTCGCGGTGAGTTCATGCTCATTGCTATGCCTAATCTAGATGGAAGTTTTACGTGTACCTTGTTTTTGCCTTTTGAAGGCGAAGCTTCTTTTGAAAATATTAAAACAGAAAAAGATGCGGAGATATTTTTCAGTACCTATTTTCCGGATATAAAAGGAGATATTTCTAACCTGATGAATGAATTTTTCAAAAATCCAACCAGTGCAATGGTCACAATGAAATGTTATCCTTGGACGTATTGGGATAAAGTCGCTCTTGTAGGCGACTCGGCGCACGCTATTGTTCCTTTTTACGGACAAGGCATGAATGCTGGTTTTGAAGATATCTCGGTGTTAGACGATCTTATAGATGCTCATGGTGACGATTGGGAACTTATTTTTAAAACCTATCAAGAAAGCCGAAAGCCAAATGCCGATGCAATTGCCGAATTGAGTTATCGCAATTTTGTAGAGATGAGCAGTAAAACTGCAAATCCTAAGTTTATACTTAGAAAGAAAATAGAAAATAATTTTGCGGTAAAATATCCGGAAAAATGGATTCCTTTATATTCTAGAGTTACATTTTCCGATAAACCTTATTCCGATGCTTTGGCAATTGGCGATGAACAAAGAGGAATTATGGATCGAGTTATGGAACTGGAGAATATCGAAGAAAAATGGGATTCAACAGAAGTTGAGAATTTAATTCTTGGAGCAATTACTAAATTTGAAAAACAACAAGCTTAGTTTAATAAAACTAATAAGATTTGATAAAAAAAAAGAGAAGCCAATTTGGCTTCTCTTTTTTGTAAACTATAATTCTTAAGAATGTGTCTTTGATTTTAAAAGTTCAGGAAATTTTTTCTTGAATTTATTTAAACGTGGAACCGAAACGCCTCTAATATATGGTTGTTCTGGATGTAATCTTTCGTAGTTCTGATGATAGTCTTCTGCTATCCAAAATTTTTGGAAGGGAACAACTTCTGCAGCAAGAGGTTGGTCATAATCTTTAGCAACTTCAGCAGAAACCTTTTCTATAGTAGCTTTTTGCTCATCGTTCTGAAAGAAAATTATAGATCGGTATTGTGATCCATTATCTGGACCTTGCCCATTTGCTTGCGTAGGGTTTTGTGAACCATAATATACTTTTACTAAGGTTTCAAAACTCACCACTTCAGGATCGTAAATCACTTCTACCGCTTCAGCGTGACCCGTAGTTCCAGTATTGCTGGCTTCGTAAGTTGGATTTTCTGTATGTCCTCCCGAATACCCAGAGATTACTTCTTGGACTCCGTTTACACTTTCATAAATAGCTTCCACACACCAAAAGCATCCACTGGCAAAATAGGCTTTCGCCATATTATCTTGTAATGGCACTTCAACAGGTTCTGCATTTAGATTGGCAGTTTTAGTAGCCGAAGTTTTAGTGTTTCCATTTCCACAAGAGAAAAGGAGTAGGGTAAATGCTAAGCTTAAAATAGATTTCATTTTATTTCTTTTTATAAGTTCCTTCTAAGGTTTTTTTACCAAGAATGGCATAGTCTATAGCTAAGTCTCCATTTATAGAAAAACCTAACCAATCCATCTCAACTTCTCCATTTGGTTTAGAAGTTAAAGTGGCAATAGGAGTGTTTTTATCGAATTTATCCCAAGGAATATCTTTTCCTTCGGAATTCTTAGCAGAAGGATTTACTAGGAAAACATTAGATACTTGATTCCCAGCTTTTGCCATTCTAATGTTTATATACATTTTTGAAGGAGTTAAACATAACTCGGAATTAGAGCTGTAATTCACATTTATACAATAACAAGCACAAGAATTATCGAGTTCTTCTCCAACTTTAATAAAGTTTCCTGTTGAAATTGCCGCTGCTGGTTTTGTTGAAGTCGAAGGTTTTCCTGTATCAATTGGCTCTACAGGTGTTTCTTTTAATTCGGCATCGTCTGAAGCATACATTTCTGAAGTGGTGGATGTTTCATCTTGATCCTCATCTATATTGGTGTTTTCGTAAGTTTCAGAAGTTTCATCTTCAGAATCAACCTCTTCATTTTTATTTTCATCTTTACAAGAAGTAAAGAACAAGACACATACAATTAAGACTATGGGAATATTTTTCATAAGTATAAGGTATTGGTAATACTTAATAAAGTTAATTTTTAAATAATGGTATTGTGTGAAATAGTTGTTAAGGAAATTGAAGCAAAAAAAATGGGCTTTAAAATCACTGCAACATTTTGCGGTAATTTTAAAGCCCATTAAGCTTTTAAAAAAGTTTTTTTAGAACTTAGAAAATAATTTTTCCATTTTAGCTTGTTCTTCCTTAGCTAATTCCTCATCTACCAAAATTCTACCACTGTGCTCATCGGTGATAATTTTTCTTCTGCTAGCAATTTCCACAATTACTTGTGGTGGAATTGTAAAGTAAGATCCACCTGAGGCTCCTCTTTCTACAGGAACTACTGCTAAACCATTTTTTACATTATTTCTAATACGCTTGTAAGCGCTAATAAGTCTGTCTTCGATCTGAGTTTCATATTCATTAGACTTCTTAGTTAGCATATCTTCCTCTTTCTGAGTTTCAGCTAAAATTTCATCTAATTCCCCCTTCTTGTGCGTTAAGTGTTTTTGGCGATCTTCCAACTTTTCTTTGGTTAGACCAATAACATCTTTCTTCTGCTCAATAGAAGCTCTGTATTCTTTAATATGCTTTTCAGCAAGTTCTATTTCAAGTTCCTGAAATTCAACTTCTTTACTTAAAGCGTTGAATTCACGATTATTTCGAACATTTTTTTGTTGCTCAGAATATTTTTTGATAGCCGCTTTAGCATCATCAATAAGGATCTTTTTGGTTTTGATATCGTTATCAATCACCTCAAGATCAGTATCATGCTTTTGTATACGTGTATTTAATCCGGCTACTTCATCTTCAAGATCTTCTACCTCCAAAGGAAGTTCACCTCGTACATTTCTAATTTCGTCTATTCTAGAGTCAATTAATTGAAGATCATACAACGCTCTTAACTTCTCTTCTACAGTAACCTCGGTTTTTTTTGCCATAGTTAATAATACTTGATAGGATTGGTTTTTGTATTCGCTAAAATAAGCGCAAAATTACTAATTTTTTTGCTAAGATACGAATGAATTAAATCTTTTGTGTATTGTTCA
>CAZWSP010000095.1:0-6190 GCA_964636585.1 uncultured Antarcticibacterium sp. | reverse complement strand
GTCTGCAACCACCAGTTTTCCCTCGGCTTTATAGTAATCATGATATTTTAGATCTGCGGTTATAAAGAAGTTTGCACCGGCATTTTTTGCGTTCTCTATTGCAAAGCTTCCGCTGCCTCCCAGAACTGCAACTTTTCTCACTTTTTCATTTAAAAGTTGAGAGTGTCTTATCCCTTTTGCCTTAAAAGTTTCCTTTACAAGTTCCAAAAATTGCTCTTCACTCATTTCTGTTGGAAGTTCCCCGATCATTCCCATTCCCATATCTTGATTTGCGTTATCTAGACTTACTACTTCATAAGCTACTTCCTCATAGGGATGATTGCTAAAAAGCGCCTTTAAAACGGTTCTCTCTAAATGGCTTGGAAATATCACATTTAACTGAATTTCTTCTTCGAAATGCAGTTCACCAATTTTTCCTTTGGTAGGATTTGCATTTTCATTCGCTTTATAACTGCCGCTCCCTTTTATATTGAAGCTGCAGTTATCATAATTCCCAATAGATCCAGCCCCAGCTTCGAATAATTTTTCTCTAAGTGCATCTGCATTTTCTAATGGCACATATGTGGTTAGCTTTTTAATACTTCCTTTTTTAGGGATCAAAATTTTAGTGTTTATAAGTCCTAATTTATCGCACATCATCTTGTTTACCCCAAGAGAATGATTGTCCAGCGCTGTATGAATGGCATATATGGCAATATCATTCTTTATAGCTTTTATCACCGTTCTCTCCACATAATTAGAGCCATTAAATTTTTTGATTCCGGAAAAAATAATGGGATGAAAACTAATAATTAGATTACACTTCTTAGCAATTGCCTCATCTACCACTTCTTCTAAGGTATCGTGGGTGATAAGAATTCCCGAAACTTCAGAATTTTTATCGCCTTCAAGCAAGCCAACATTATCAAAATCTTCGGCGGTTGCAATTGGAGCAAAATCTTCTAAGTGTTGTATTACCTCTGCAATAATCATGTTGTACTATTTTAATTCAAATATAAATATTATACTTTCGCTAAGATGAGTATCCTAAGAAAATTCCTTTTTCCATTCTCCCTTCTGTATGGAGTAATCATGTTAATTAGAAATTACTTGTATGATAACAAGATTTTTAAATCGGAATCTTTTTCGACACCAGTGATCTGTGTTGGGAATTTAAGCGTTGGTGGAACCGGGAAATCTCCTATGATAGAATATCTGCTGAAGTTACTTTCACCTGAAAATAAGGTTGCTACTTTAAGCAGAGGCTATGGAAGAGCTACCAAAGGTTTTAAGTTGGTTGAAGTTTCCGAAAAAGCTACCAATGTTGGAGATGAACCGCTTCAATTTAAAAACAAGTTTCCAAATGCGACGATTGCCGTAGATGAAGTGAGAACAAGAGGGATTAAAAATCTAATGAAAAATTATTCTTCGGAAATTATTTTGCTGGATGATGCTTTTCAGCATAGAAAAGTAACTGCAGGATTAAATATTCTATTAACTAAATACAAGGATCTTTATGTAGACGATCTTATGTTGCCGGCAGGCAATCTTCGAGAGCCAAGATCTGGGGCAGATCGAGCAAAAATAATAATAGTTACTAAGTGTCCGGATAATTTATCTTCTTCTGAAGAAGAGAAGATTCAGAAAAGACTGAAGCTTAAAAATGATCAACAATTATTCTTCAGTTATATTGGATATGAGGATTTTGTTCAGAATTCTTCAGAAAAATATCCGATTTCAGAATTTCAGAATAAAAAAGTGACATTGGTAACCGGAATTGCAAATCCATCGCAATTATGTGCGCATTTAGATTCTTTAAATATTACCTATAACCATCTCAACTTTCCAGATCACCATAACTTTACGGAAAAGGAAATCGCTAAGATCTCTCAAGCTTCAACTGTACTAACAACAGAAAAAGATTTTATGAGGTTGAAAGGTGGAATTTCAAAGGAAAAACTTTTTTATCTACCTATAGAGATGAAATTTTTTGGGAATGCTGAAATCTTTAATAAAGAGATCCTTCAATATATTGCAAAAGAAAAGTGAGATGCAACTGCATCTCACTTTTCTTTTGGGCTAATTCAAAATACATATCTTTTACATACTTCTACTAGACCGGTATATTCAAACTGTATGCCAAGAATTAGGCAGGAATGTTTCTATTGGATAAATGAAAGTTGATCTTACTGAAAAACTCCTCTGTTTTATATGGTTTCGGGATGATATCTGTAAAACCATTTAAATAAAATTCATCTAAATTTTCATCTAGCGTTACAGCGGTAAGCGCAACGATTGGAATTTGATCATCAAACTTTCTAATTTGCACGGTAGCTTCAATCCCACTTATCCCTGGCATATGGATGTCCATAAGGATAAGATCGAAGTAATTATTAGAAGCTTTTTCCACAGCAATGGTTCCATTGTCTGCAACATCACAAATCACTTTATGTTTTTCTAGGATTTTACGAGTGATCATCTGGTTAATCTTATTGTCTTCTACGATCAAGATCTTTTTATTGTGCATTAGATCGTTGGTAAGCGGAGCTGTTTTAGCTAATTGTGATGCGGCAACGCCATCTGCTTGTTCGAAAGCTTCAAATTTAAGATCAAAGCTAAAAGTAGAACCTTTTCCAAGATCGCTTTCAAGATAGATCTCACTATTCATTAGGTTCAATAAATTTTTCACAATGGAAAGGCCTAGACCAGTTCCACCAAATTTTCTATTTATCTGAAGTGAACCTTGAGTGAAATTCTCGAAAATTGAAGATTGTTTTTCTTTGGTAATTCCTTCTCCGTTATCCTTAATCTCAAAATGCAAGAAAACGAGTTGTCCCACCTGATTTACGCGGTTTACATTTACCCAAATATCTCCATTCTCAGTAAACTTAATTGAGTTTCCTATTAGGTTAATCAAGATTTGAGAAATCTTAAGTGGATCACCTTTCAATTTTTTAGGAATGTCTGGATCAAAATGATAGTGAAGTTGCGTTTTCTTATCATCGGCAGAATTTTTAAGTGCGACCAACACATCGGAAATACGTTTTTCTAGGTTGAAAGAAGTATCTAAAACTTCAACTTTCTTAGCTTCAAGTTTGTTAAGATCTAAGATGTTATTTATAAGCGATAATAAGTATTCTCCAGAGAATTTTAAAGAATTTAAATGTTCCTTTTGGTTCTCTGTTGGGCTTTCCTCTAACAATAAATGAGTTAAACCAGTAACTGCATACAGCGGTGTTCTTAATTCGTGCGTGATAGTGGATAGGAACTGAGCCTTTGCAAGCGAAGCCTTTTCAGCATTTTCCTTAGCCAAAGTTAATTCGTCATTTTTCTTTTGAAGCAGATCATTTGCTCTTGCTCGAAGATTATTGTTCTTATATAATGATAACGTAAGTAGCGAAAGGATTGTGATAAGGGCCACACTTAAAATAGTGGTTAACTTATTTACCTTTAATGATTTTTCTTGTTCTGCATTACGCTCTGACAGCTCATTCATGGTGGTTCTCATAGCGTCTACACCATAACGAGTGTTTGCTTCCATCGCTAAGGCTTCCTTATTCATATTGAATATAGAATCCCTAATTCTATTGCTTCGTTTTAAAAAACTTAAAGAGGCAGGATAGTTTTTCTCTAATTCTTCAACTTGACTTAAAATAACATTGGAATACATAATCATCGCACCATTGTCATTTTCTGTTGCGATGTTCAAAGCTAGTAAGCCTTCGGTTTTAGCCTCTTCACTTCTTCTTAGAACTAAATATGCTCTAGATTTAAAATAATGTAGCCTGGATAATTCATATTTTTTATTAGAATCTTTAAGATATATTTCAGCATTGTTCAAATAAGTAAGTGCCGTATTTACCGTTTCGGGAGTATGGTTTGTTCCCAAGGTTACAACTGCACGATTCAGATTTACTAAACCTAAATTTTCCTCATCATTTTGTTTTTCATAATACTTTTGAGCTTGGTCTAAATAGTCATTCGCTCTTTCAGGATCGCCAAGTGCATGAAATAATTTTGAATAATTCAGGAAACTATACGCTAATCCAGATTCATCTTCGATCTGGCGTTGAATAGAAATTGCGCGTTCTAATTCGGTTATTGCTTTGGTATAATCGTGACGAATATAGTATAGTTGTGAAAGTATGCTGCTGGAAAGAGCAATGGTCTTCTGATTGCCAATTTGCTTAGATAGCTTTAGAGCTTTATCCAATTGATCATGTGCTTTTTCGAAATTCAATACGTTTACAGAGATCTCTGCCTGACTCAATAGCTCAATTATTTGAGCATCGATTTGGGCCGTTTCCTCCTCGCTTTTAATTTGAAAAGCGTACGTTATTTGAAAACTTAAAAGAACAATGATTAAAAATAATGTCTTCTTCATTGGGGTTATGAGTAGTGCATAATAATGTTAAATATAGTTAATTATAAGAAACGAATAAAATTAAATCAACTAGTCTGCTTGAATATCCAATTTCATTATCATACCAACCAATCAATTTAACTAATCCACCTCCAATTACTGAGGTCATTTGGGCATCAAAAATACAGGAATGCGTATCGCCAATTATATCTATAGAAACCAATGGTTCCTCGGTGTAACTTAAGATCCCTTTTAGATAGGTTTCAGAAGCAATTTTAAAGGCTTCATTTATTTCTTCAATACTTGTATTAGATACTACATTTATGGTCATATCTGTAATTGAACCATTTGGTACAGGTACTCGAATTCCACAACCTCCAATTACATCCTTAAATTCAGGAAATATTTTAGTAAGCGCTTTCGCGGCTCCTGTAGTTGTTGGGATGATAGATTGAGTTGCTGCACGAGATCTTCTTAGATCTTTATGTGGCCTGTCATGTAAACTTTGGTCTGAAGTATAGGAATGAATGGTTGAAATATATGCTTGTTCTACTCCAAAATTTCTTCGGATAACCTCGAACATTGGAGCTGCATTATTAGTGGTGCAGGAAGCATTAGAAATTATAGTTTCTGAGCCATCTAAAATTCCTTCATTCACACCAAAAACAACCATTTTAATTGAATCGTCATCTGGTGGAACCGAAAGGATCACTTTTTTAATTCCTTGTTGTAAATGAAATTGAAGATCTTCTTGCTTTTTAAATTTTCCTGAAGCTTCAACAACAATATCAACTTCAAATGCAGACCAATCTATATTTTTTGGATGATCATGATTTAAAACCGGAACAATAATTTCATTTATGAGGATATTCGAATCTTCACTCGAAATTTCAGCATTCAATTTTCCATGAATGCTATCGTATTTTAATAAATGGGCAAGAGTTTTAGCATCGGCCAGGTCGTTTATTGCAACTACCTGAATGTTTGGGTGATTAAGTAAAATTCTGAATAGGTTTCTACCAATACGGCCAAAGCCGTTAATTCCAATTTTAATTTTTTTAGTCATTATTGGTGAGCGCTGCTTATTATGTTAGATGCTTTTGAGCTTTGTAAGAAGATCTTACCAAGGCACCGCTTTCTACATGACGAAATCCTAATTCAAGACCAATGGTCTCGTATTTCTTGAATTGATCTGGAGTGATAAATTGTTTAACCGGAAGGTGTTTCTTGCTTGGTTGCAAATATTGGCCAATGGTTACAATGTCCAGATTTACACTTCTAAGGTCTTTTAAAGTTTGAATTACTTCTTCTTCAGTTTCACCTAATCCCAGCATTATTCCAGATTTAGTTCTGGCAATACCTTGATCTTTCAAATATTTAAGCACCTGTAAACTGCGCTCATATTTTGCCTGAATTCTCACTTCTCTGGTTAATCGTTTTACCGTTTCCATGTTATGAGAAACTACTTCAGGATTTACAGCGATTATTCTATCTATATTTCTTTCATTTCCTTGAAAGTCGGGGATAAGAGTTTCCAAAGTTGTGTCTGGATTCATCCTTCTAATAGCTTTCACAGTTTCTGCCCAAACAATAGATCCCATATCTTTAATATCATCTCTATCTACGCTAGTAATTACCGCATGCTTAATTTGCATAAGCTTAATAGATCTGGCTACTTTTTCTGGTTCATCCCAGTCTATAGTATCCGGTCTCCCAGTTTTAACTCCACAAAATCCACAAGATCTAGTACATACATTTCCTAGGATCATAAAGGTAGCAGTTCCTTCACTCCAGCATTCTCCCATATTTGGGCAACTACCAGAAGTACAAATGGTATGTAAATTATAT
>CAZWSP010000094.1:0-12929 GCA_964636585.1 uncultured Antarcticibacterium sp. | reverse complement strand
ACCTATACCGTTGCTACGGTCTTAATGGATGGAACTAATACAACAAATCCAGTTGATATTAATTTCGGAAACGGAGTTACCTATGCAGATGGTGCCTTAGGGAAGCCTAGAAAAATAAGCAATCGATGGATCTATAAATTTAGAGGTAAAGCAGATGAATATGATGACTTCGAATTTGTAGGAAGTACCGGTGAGTTATCAGTTGGTGAAGGCTATACAATGAAAGGAACATCTGGAAATTCCGCGATCACAGACAAACAAAATTATGTTTTTAAGGGTAAGCCAAACAATGGGACCATTAATTTAAGTGTTAATAAGGATCAAAATTATTTATTAGGAAACCCTTACCCTTCAGCCATAGACGCTAATAAATTCATTTTAGACAATCTTAATGCAAGTGGCGGGACCAACTCTAAAAACATTTTTAACGGCGCCTTATATTTTTGGGATCATTTTGGTGGAGGCTCACATCAATTAGCAGAATATGTAGGTGGATATGCAACCTATAATTTAATTGGAGGTGTTAAAGCTATTGCTACAGATGATAGGATAAATAGTAATACAGGTGAAGTAACATCTGATAATAATGTTCCAGGACAATACATCCCGGTTGGTCAAGGTTTCTTTGTAAACACTGTCCTGGATAATGACTTATCTGGCAACATTACTATTGAAGGTGGTGATATTCTATTTAAAAATAGCCAAAGAGCATTTGTTAGAGAAGAGGTAAAAGTATCTAGATTTTTAAGTCAAGAGAAAACTTCAAATACACAAAAAGAAGCAATTCCTGATCCGAAGATACGATTAGATTTTAGCTCTCCTTTAGGATATCATAGACAAATCTTAGTAGGTGCAAATGCAAATGCTACAAATGGGTTCGATCTAGGTTATGATGCTCCTTTAAATGATTATAACGAAGAAGATTTTTTCTGGCTAATAAATAATTATGAATACGTGATTCAAGGTGTTGGTCATTTTGATCCAGAACAAATTCTTCCAATAGGAATTTACATTTCTAAAAAAGGAGAATTTAAAATTGAAATAAACAAACTGGAAAATGTTCCTGAAGAGACAACTATCTACCTTAAGGATATAGAAAAGGACGAATATTTCGATCTAAGAGCTTCAGAATTTAAAATGGAAATTGAACCTGGTGCTTATTATGAGCGCTTCCAAATTGTCTTCAATAAACCTGAAGACGAGAGTTCTAATCCAGAAACTTCTCCAGAAGATCCTACTGATGATGAAGATGCTTCCAATGATGAATCTTCAGAAGAAACAAATGAGGAAACTGAGGAAACAGATTCAGAAGAAACTGAGGATGCCGGAACAGGTGTTATTGAAACTCCTGAAGTAATTTCAAATTCTGCTATCGACATTCGTTTTATGTCAGATAACAGCGAACTAGCAATTTATAATCCTAGTTTAATGCCAATTCAGAAAGTGGAGATTTATAATTTACTGGGGCAACGAGTTCAGAAGTATATCGAAATCTCCAATGAAAAAGAAATTAGATTACCGGTTTACGAATATGCTTCAGGAATCTACGTTGTAAGATTGTTTTCTGAAAATAGCAGAGTATCTAAGAATATTATAATGAAGAAATAAAGATTGAAGGTTAATTCAATTTAAATTCGAATTGAATTAACCTTTATATTTTAATGGCAAGTGAACCACTTTTTTAGTTTCAAAAAACTCTTCCTCGAAGCAATCTGTTAAGGAATAAATTTTAGCTGTTTTATAGGTTTTAAGTTCTTCAGACAGGTCTCCTCCTTTTAAATAAAGAATTCCATTCTTTAATTCATGATCGCTATTTTTAGCGGTCTTTCCTTTTACCCAAGCCACAAAAGATGGCATTATAGCCACTGCTCTACTCACAATAAAATCATATTCCCCTTTTATTTCCTCTACGCGGGCATTGGTAGTTTTTACATTACTAAGCTGTAGGCCTTCTGCCACTTCATTTACCACCTTTATCTTTTTGCCAATAGAATCTACCAAATGGAAATTAGATTCAGGAAAAAGAATAGCTAAAGGTATTCCCGGAAATCCACCTCCTGTTCCTACATCCAAAATATTAGAACCCGGTAAAAAGGATTGAACTTTTGCAATACCCAGAGAATGAAGCACATGTCTCAAATACAATTCTTCAATATCTTTTCTTGAAACAACGTTTATTTTAAGATTCCAATCCTTATACAACTCTTGCATTTGCTGGAATTGTTCTATTTGATGATCGGTTAAATTGGGAAAGTATTTAGTGATTAATTCCAAGTTGAAGGTTTTTGTTTGGCAAAAGTAATTAAAATAATCGCGTTAATTTTCCCCAATTAACCTACGTTAAATATTTAATGTTTTACCTTTGGAATTACAGTTACATAAAATGGCATTAAATCAAGATCACATTCGATTTTCACGAGTAGACTCGGTGAAATTCTTCAAAACCCTAAATAGCCGTGTAAACGCTTATTTTAAGGATAACAATATTTCTAAAACTGGAAACTGGAAACTTCACTTAAAAACGGTGGTAATGTTTTCGCTTTTTCTAGCCCCATACTTTTTAATTCTAAGTCTGGACATCTCGCAATGGTGGATGCTTGTATTAACCATTGTTATGGGAGCAGGAATGGCTGGAGTAGGAATGAATATTATGCATGACGGAAATCATGGCTCGTATTCTTCTAAAAAATGGATAAACAACTTTATGGGAGGTACCATTTACGTACTTGCCGGAAATGTATATAACTGGCAAGTTCAACACAACGTTTTACACCATACCTACACTAACATCCATGGGCATGATGAAGACTTAGATGCGGGAAGAATAATACGCTTTTCGAAACACGCAAAATGGTTCAAAATCCATAAGTTTCAACATTATTATTCGGTTTTCTTATATGGTTTGTTAACCTTCAACTGGGCGCTAACTACAGACTTCAAACAAACAAAGAATTACTTATCCCGTAAATTATCCTACGGAAAGCTTCCGTCCCCTGTAAAACAGTGGAGTATTATTGCAATTACCAAATCCATTTATTTATCTATTTGGATCGTGATTCCAATGCTTATTCTTTCCATAGCTTGGTGGAAAATCTTGATTGGCTTTTTCGTAATGCATTACACCGCAGGGCTTATTCTTAGTATTGTATTTCAGCTTGCGCATGTTGTAAATGAAACTGATATGCCTTTACCTGATAAAACTGGAACAATGAAGAATACTTGGGCAATTCATCAACTTTTCACTACAGTAAATTTTGCGACCAAAAACAGGTTGGTAAACTGGTTTACAGGTGGTTTAAATCATCAAGTAGAACATCATATCTTTCCGAATATTAGTCATATTCATTACACTAAAATCGCAGAAATTGTAAAGCAAACTGCCAGTGAGTGTAATTTACCTTATAACGAATTCAAAACGACAAGAGAAGCAATTGCTGCTCACTTCAAATATTTAAAAGAGATGGGAGCAAAACCTATTTCTGCTTAAAATCATCTAAATCAACACCTTTTTATGCAAGAAAAGTTATCTGACCGTATTAATAATTTAGCAACTTCTCAAACTCTGGCAATGGCTGCTAAGACAAGAGAGCTAAGAGAAGAAGGGAAAGATATAATTGGGCTAAGTTTGGGGGAACCAGACTTCAATACACCCGATTTCATTAAAGAAGCTGCCATTCAAGCTATAAATGATAATTACAATTCTTATACCCCAGTAGATGGCTATGTAGAATTGAAGGATGCAGTGATCACCAAATTCAAAAGAGATAATAATCTTACTTATAATAGAGCTCAAATTGTAGTGTCTACAGGTGCAAAGCAATCTTTAGCTAATGCAGCATTGGTGTTGCTAAATCCTGGAGACGAAGTTCTTTTACCTTGTCCTTACTGGGTTAGTTATGCTGAAATTGTTAAGCTAGCAGAAGGAGTTCCTGTTGAAGTACCTACTACAGTTGAAAGTAATTTTAAAATTACACCTCAGCAATTAAGAGACGCTATCACTCCAAAAACCAAAATGATCTGGTATAGTTCCCCTTGCAATCCAAGCGGAATGGTTTATAGCAAAGAAGAATTACGTGCATTGGCCGATGTTTTGTTAGATTTTCCAGATATTATCATTTTAAGTGATGAAATTTATGAGCATATCAACTTTGTTGGCGAACATGCTTCTATGGCTGAGTTCGAAGATATGTATGATAGAACCATTACTATAAATGGAGTGTCAAAAGCATTTGCAATGACTGGCTGGAGAATTGGCTATATGGGCGCTCCAGAATGGATAGCAAGAGCCTGTAACAAAATGCAAGGGCAAATTACTAGCGGAGCAAACTGTATTGCTCAACGTGCTGTAATTACAGCTTTACTTGCTCCTGTAAGCGAAATTAAATTTATGGTGGACACCTTTAAGGAACGTCGAAAGTTAATTATTTCCTTAATGGATAAAATTGATGGGTTTAAAACTCCAGAACCAGAAGGAGCATTCTACGTGTTTCCAGATATTTCTTATTTCTTCGGAAAAACACTGAAGGGGCACAAAATAAATAATGCTACAGATTTTTCTATGTTCTTATTGGAAGAGGCTTTGGTTGCAACAGTAACGGGTGATGCCTTTGGAAATGGAGATTGTATTAGATTATCTTACGCGGCAAGTGAAGATCAAATCACTGAAGCTTTAAAACGAATTAAAGCAGCAGTTTCTTAAATATTTAAGTAACTAAATAAAAAAAGCTCCATCAGATGATGGAGCTTTTTTTATTTAGAAATCTCCTCTACTTTGCCTATTTCTCCAGAAAAATGGAGTCAACAATATAAGGACGGTAAATAATTCTAGCCTTCCTATTAACATTAAAAAAGCCGACCACCATTTTCCAATATTTGGTAAAATATCGTAATTATTAACTGGACCTAAAGCACCGAGTGCTGGTCCTATATTTCCTAATGATGAGGCAGCACCACCAATAGCGGTAACAAAGTCTATTCCCATTAATCCAAAAACCAAAGCTCCAATAATAAAGGCTAACATATATAAGATGAAGAATCCGAGAATATTAAATACAATTTCTTGCTTAATAGATCGGGAATTATAACGAACTGGTAAAATAGCATTTGGGTGCAAGCTTCGTTTAAATTCGGTTACTCCATTTCTAATTAAAATTAAATGGCGCATCACTTTTACTCCTCCTGCAGTAGAACCCGCAGACCCTCCCAGGAACATCAAACCAAAGAACAATACGGTAAGAAACGGGGTCCATAAAGTGAAATCGGCACTAATAAATCCAGTGGTCGTAATTACTGTTAGCACCTGAAAGAGGGAATGTCTAAATGCGCTTTCTGCTCGTCCCCAAACCATTGGGTGATCTATAGATGAAAGGCTAACATCTGCCTGATAATAAATACTCAATGCAGCAACAATGGTAAAACAAATAATAAATATGCAATACCATCTAAACTCATCGTCATGTAATACCTTCTGAATTTTTCCTTTGAAGCTAAAATAGCTCAACACGAAATTTGAACCTGCAAGAAACATAAATAGAATAATGATATACTGAATCAAAGGTTGATCATTCCAGAAAGCCACACTGGCATTTTTGGTTGAAAAACCTCCTGTAGAAAGCGTACTTAAGGAATGGTTTATAGCATCGAAAAAGTTCATTCCCGCTACTTTTAATAAAATAGTTTCAGCAACGGTATATAAAAAATAGATAAGCCACAGTCTTTTAGCTGTATCTGTAATTCTAGGCTTCAGTTTATCTGCGCTAGGGCCGGGAGCTTCAGCAGAGAAGAGCTGCATTCCTCCTATTCCTAACAAAGGTAGAATTGCTATTGCCAAAACTATAATTCCCATTCCTCCTATCCAGTGCGTTAGGCTTCGCCAAAAAAGCACACCTTTGGGAATAGATTCAATATCATTTAAAATAGTTGCACCTGTTGTAGTATACCCAGACATGGTTTCGAAGAATGCATTTGTAAAGTCTGGAATTGCTTCAGAAAAAATATAGGGTAAAGTTCCGCTTAACGCCATAAAGATCCACCCAAAAGTCACTACTACGTATCCTTCCCGTTTTTTAATCTCCTTTCGGTGACCACGAGTAAAGAACATTAATATAGTACCTAAAAACATTGTAAATAGCGCTGCGGCAGAGATTTGAAGCGTAACTCCATCTTCGTAGAACCAACTAACCATCACCGCAAATAACATAAACCCGCCATTACACAACAAGAGTAAACCCATGATGTGAAGAATGATCTTAAAATTCATTTTTGGCATTACAGAAAGAGTTTTTCTACTTTAGTGATGGATCTTGGTAGACAACACACTACAATTCTATCTCCGGCTCGTATCATAAAATCTCCTAAAGCAATTACTCCTTCTCCACCTCTAATTATCCCGCCAATTATTGCAGATCGAGGAAAATCTAGATCTTTAATTTTTTTATCACAAACCTGAGAGGTTGGTTTTACTATAAATTCCAATAATTCAGCATTCATATTATTCAGTTTGGTCATTGCAACCACTTCCCCTTTTCTTATGAACCTAAATATATTGTTTGCTGCTAGCAATTTTTTATTGATCAACGTATCTATCCCAATAGAATGACTTAATTGGAAATAGTCCATATTTTCTACTAAGGCAATTGTTTTCTTAACGCTCTTCGATTTTGCCACAAGACATGACATAATATTAGTTTCAGAATTTCCGGTAACGGCAATAAAAGCATCCATATCATGAATATTCTCTTCTTCTAAAAGCTCCACATTTCTACCATCACTATTAATCACTAAAGTATTTGGTAATTCATCTGCAAGATCGAAAGCCTTATCGCGATTATTCTCGATAAGCTTCACCTTAAAATTATTTGCACAAAGATCGGCTGCGGTTTTCTTACCAATTTTACTACCGCCAAGAATCATCACATTTTTAATGGATTGTTTTACCTTACCTGTTAACTTATAAAGCTCTTCTACCCCACTTTCCACAGTAATAAAATAAACCTGATCCCCTTCTTTAAATTGTGTATCTCCTCTAGGAATTAAGGTGTATTGCGTGCCAAATCGCTGAATCGCGATAGGAACAAAATGTAATTCCGGAAAAATTTTAGCCGCATCTTTAACCGTTTTACCAACAAAAGTGGCAGTTCTAGAAAGGCTAAGCCCAATCATGGTTAATGCGCCATCTTCAAATTCATAACTATCATCAAACGCAGATTGGTTTAATAACAGCTCTATTTCACGTGCAGCAAGAGCTTCCGGTGAGATAAGCTCATCTATTCCAAATTTATCAAAACCAATTTCTTCCTTGTTTTCAAGGAATTCGGTATTAGAAATACGTGCAATTGTACGTTTTGCACCAAGTTGTTTGGCTAACACACAAACCGTAATATTTGTAGCCTCACTAGATGTTACGCTAATTACAAGATCTACGTTTTTAACCTGAGCTTCTTTTAGAATTCGGATTGAAGTAGCATCTCCCTTTATCGTTCGAATATCCAGATGGGTATCTGCATAAACCAAATTGTCCCTGTTATTATCGATTAAGGTAATATCCTGAGATTCGTAAGAAAGGAGTTTTGCAAGGTGAAAACCAACTTCCCCAGCACCAGCAATAATAATCTTCATACTTGTTTTCCAGTTATATGAAAAACCAAAGGTAAGTTTTTTTAGTAACTGTAATAATTAAGACTCTTAATAAAAATACAATCTTATAAACTCTTTTCTACTATATCCCCTATCTTTGGATCAAATTTTTCTGATGGATAAAAAAGTTACACCTTACAAAGATTCTACGCTTAACAAAAAAGAGCAAGTTGCTCAAATGTTCGATAAGATCTCGGGTAATTATGATGGGCTTAACCGTGTAATTTCATTTGGAATAGATATAAAGTGGAGGAAAAAAGTAGTTGATTTAGTAGAAACCACAAATCCTGTAAAAGTACTTGATATTGCTACTGGAACCGGGGATTTGGCTATTAATTTAGCCGAAACTAGTGCGAAGGAGATCATAGGGTTAGATATTTCTGAAGGGATGCTTGAAGTTGGAAGAAAAAAGATCTCCAGCAAAAATCTTTCATCAAAAATTAAAATGGTTCAGGCAGATTCTGAAGCATTGCCTTTTGAAAATGATACTTTTGATGCTATAACTGTAGCCTTTGGCGTTAGGAACTTCGAAAATTTAGAAAAAGGATTATCCGAAATTCTAAGAGTTTTAAAACCTAAAGGAATTTTCGTAATATTGGAAACATCAGTTCCTACCAAATTTCCCTACAAACAAGGATATAAATTCTATTCTGCCACCTTACTACCGGTGATCGGAAAATTATTTTCAAAGGACAAAGCGGCTTACTCATATTTAAGTGAGAGTGCAGCAGCTTTCCCTTACGGAATGAAGTTCAACAATATTTTGAAAAAAATTGGGTTTATAGATGTAGAAGATATGCCACAGACATTTGGCGTAGCTACCATTTACAAAGCTTCTAAATAATTATATGAAAAAAATAATTGCCATGATTGGGCTATTTTTATGCTTTTCCCAAGCTAACGCTCAGTTATTCTCTGGTGAATCTATTACCAACCTGGAAAATATAGACAGACAGCGCTGGTCATGGGGTTACTATTTAGGGTTTAACACCTATGATTTTGACTTTGATTATAAAAAATATAATCCTAACCCTACTTTTGGTAAAGATTTTAGTGTAGAAAGAGCAATTGGTTTTAATGTAGGATTAATTGGTAATTTAAAATTATCTGAAAATTTTGATCTTAGAATGGAACCCGGTGTTAGTTTTAATACACGAATATTACAAGTTTTAAAAGCAGATCAAAATACAATTCGGGAAATTAACGCTACCTACGTGCACATTCCACTATTGGTGAAATTTTCTGCCGATAGAGTTAAAAATTTCCGACCTTTTGTTCTTGCCGGAGCTTCAACTTCTTTGAATTTATCTAGCAATGAAAAGAATCCAGATGATAATAGCGTAGGACAATTTAGAATGAAAACCAATACCTTTTATTATGAAGTGGGTGTTGGGATAGATCTTTATCTATACTATTTTAAATTCTCTCCATCGTTAAGAGGGATTTTTGCCATTAATGATGAACTGGTTCGTGATTCAGAGCCAAACAGTATTTATACCGCAAATATTGAACAAATGAGATCTCGTGGGATTTTCTTGAATTTTACTTTTCAATAATTCTCTTTACGCCTAAATTCGCTTAAAAGAATGGCCGTTGCAGTAGCTACATTTAAGCTTTCTGTTTTATTATTTTGGCTGAATTGGGGAATATTTATTTTCTTGGAGATCAGTTTTTCTACAGCTTCAGAAATCCCATTTGCTTCATTCCCTAAAACCAATATTGCATCTGAGGCTAAGCTTGCTGAATACAAATTTTCTCCTTCTAAAAAAGCACCATAATTTACTTTAGAGTTGTTTTCTTTCAAGAATAATTCTAGATCTAAATAATGAATATTTACTCTGGTTATACTCCCCATCGTGGCCTGAACTACTTTCGGATTAAAACAATCTACAGTATCTTTCGAACAGATTAATGTACTTACTCCAAACCAATCACATAACCGAATGATGGTTCCTAAATTTCCCGGATCTCTAACTCCATCTAAAGCTACAATTAAGCCCTCCAAATCTATACCTGAAAAATGTGGGATTTTAAAAAGAGCTAATGCAATTTGAGTGCTTTTTAAGTTGCTTATTTTCTTAAGTTCAGCTTCAGAAATAAGTTGAGTTTTGTCTTTTGGAGCTTCAAAAATATCTTCTTTTGTATACAGCGAATGCAATTCAAAATGAGAATCTAAAACCTCCTCGATTCCCTTTTTACCTTCAACTATAAAAAGTCCGTTTTTGGTACGATGTTTTTTTTGCTCAAGACTTGTTATTAACTTAATTTGGCTTTTGCTAACCATGCAAATAATGTATTTTTGAATCCTTAATTCAGCTTTATTGAAACGCTATCTTGCAAAAATATCGTTATTATTTTTAACCGTGGCATTTTTGATTTCTTGTGATGCAGTTAAAAGAGTTAATAACGACGAATTACTACTTACCGAGAACACCATCTTTTTAAATGGTGAGAAAATTAGCGATTCCCGAATTTACAATCAATTATACCAAGAGCCTAACGCAAAGTTGGCTGGAATCCCAATAAGATTGCATTTCTACAATCTCGCAAAACCCAACCCTGACTCCGTTTTTCAGAATTGGTTGCTAAAAAAACCAAATAGAATAGACAGATTAAATAGCATTTATTCTCAAAAGCAAGTAAATCGTCTTGAGGAAGGATATATAGATTTTAATAATTGGATCAGAAAAACAGGAGAAGCTCCTGTAATTATTAATGAAGAACTAACCAAAAAATCTAAGAACAGGTTAAATTCTTGGTATTTTAATAACGGTTGGTTTGATGCCGAAATAGATTATGAAATTAAGCCAAAAGAAAACAAAAGAGGTGAGATTGATTATTCTGTGATCTCTCATGAGCCATACATTGTAGATTCGATCAATCAACGAATCGCGTCTGTAGTTATAGATTCTTTGTATAATGCCTATTCTGCAAGTTCAGAAATAAAAACTGGAGTTCAGTATAGAACTTTAGATTACAACGCGGAAAGAGATAGATTATCCAGACTTTTCAGAAATAACGGAGTTTATTATTTCGATCAGGAATATATAAGTTTTGAAGCTGATACGGTAGATACTAATCATAAAGTGAATACAACGGTCATCATAAATAATCGCCAGGTTAATCAAGGCGATACCACAGCAAGAGTTCCGTTTAAGATCCATACTATAAGCAAAGTGAATGTTTTTACCGATTACACTTTTGCTAACAGATACAAACCTGTGACCGATAGCGCCAGTTATATGGGGTACAACATTTATAGTTTTGATGAACTAAACTATAAACCTAGAGCAATTACTGATGCTATTTTTATAAAGCCGGGAACAATTTTTAAGGATACCGATAGAACAAGAACCTATAACAGGATGAGTTCTTTACGAGTCTTTAAATACCCTAATATCGACTATTCGTTGGATCCGGCAGACAGCACCAATACAGATCTGGTGGCAAATATCTTTTTAAGTCCGCAACCGAAATACTCTTTAGGATTCGATTTTGATATTTCACAAAGTAACATTCAGGATTTCGGGATTGGATTTGGAGGTTCTTTATTAATTAGAAACGTTTTTAAGGGAGCAGAGAATTTTGAGATTTCAGCAAGAGGAAGTGTTGGTTCCTCTTCAGATGCAGCTAAAGGAAGTTCGCAAGATCAATTTTTCAATATTTCAGAAATTGGAGGAGACATTAAACTCACCTTCCCTCGAATTTTTATGCCTTTTGATACAGATAAATTTATTCCGAAGTACATGTCGCCTTTTACCAGCTTAAGTCTTGGTATTAGTACGCAAAATAACATTGGATTGGATAAACAAAACCTGAACGGGATCTTAAATTATCGTTGGAATCCTTCAAAAATATTATCTCACAAACTGGATCTACTGAATATTCAATATGTTCGGAATTTAAACACCGATAACTATTTCAACGTTTATCAAAACTCCTATAATAATTTAAATGAAATTGTTCAGTCTGGAGATGTAGTAACCAATCCTTCATTTATAAATACCGATGGAAAATTAATCATCCCAACTGGAGCTGAAGGTTTTATAAATGATGTAATTACTAATAACTCAACAACTTCAGGAATCACTGCAGATCAACGCCAAATTGTAGATAACATTAGCGAGCGTAAAAATAGGTTAACAGAAAACAACTTGATTTTCGCTTCCAATTTTACTTATCTAAGGAATAACAAGGATAATTTATATGATGACGATTTTTCTCGATTCAGATTTAAGATTGAAACAGCCGGGAACTTTTTAGCCGCATTTTCAAGTCTTACAGGAGCTAAAAAGGATGAAAATGGGAAGTATGATGTGTTAGGAGTTAATTATTCTCAATATGTAAAAACAGAATTCGATTATATAAAACATTGGGATTGGGGTAATAAGAACATCTTTGCCATTAGAGCTTTTAGCGGGGTTGCAATACCCTACGGAAACGCGAACAGTATTCCGTTTATACGAAGCTTTTTTGCCGGTGGGCCAAACGATAACCGCGCGTGGCAAGCATATGATTTAGGTCCAGGAAGCACCGGCGGTAAAAATGAATTTAATGAGGCTAATTTAAAACTAGCTTTTAATGCGGAATACAGGTACAATCTATTTGGCGCCTTAAACAGCGCATTTTTTATAGATGTTGGAAATATCTGGAATGTTTTGGATATTGTGGAAGATCCTGCAGCAACCTTTACCTCTCTAGCAGATCTTCGCGATTTAGCTGTTGGATCGGGAGCTGGATTACGATATGATTTCAACTTTTTTGTATTGAGATTTGATGTTGGATTAAAAACATATGATCCTGCCAGACCATTAGGATCGAGATGGTTCAAAGATTATAATCTTGCAAATGCTGTTTATAATGTCGGGATCAATTATCCGTTCTAACCAAAGTAATTTTCTTATTTTTGTAAACTGAAATTTAAATATATACACATGAGTCATAATATAAAGCCAGGAGTAGCAACAGGAAAAGAAGTTCAAGAAATTTTTAAATATGCAAAAAGCAAAGGATTTGCACTTCCGGCCGTAAACGTGATTGGATCTAGTACAGTGAATGCTGTAATGGAAACTGCTGCCGAATTAAATTCGCCAGTAATCATTCAGTTTTCGAATGGTGGCTCACAGTTCAATGCTGGAAAAGGTCTTTCTAACGAAAATCAAAAGGCAGCTATCGCGGGTGGTGTTGCAGGAGCTTTACACATTCATGAACTTGCAAAAGTTTATGGAGCAACCGTGATCTTACACACAGATCATTGCGCTAAAAAACTACTACCTTGGATAGATGGACTTTTA
>CAZWSP010000093.1:0-13187 GCA_964636585.1 uncultured Antarcticibacterium sp. | reverse complement strand
AAAATAAACCCCAAGACGGCGCCTGGGTATCTGAAAAACATATAGCCTACAAAGGCTAATATCCATTTAAACATAAATTCCAACTTGATAAGCCGCAAATATACTATTTTGGATAAGTTTAAAACCTTTGGCCGGTTATAAAGTTCTTGGTTCTGCCATAACTTGAAGCTATTAGCATATAGGAAATTGAGATAACCAGTGCAAAACATAATTTGTATCTTTGTACTTTATAAATCTTTAAAAAACAATTCTATATATGTATCCAGCAGATTTAGTTAAACCAATGAGAGAAGACCTAACTAAAATAGGTTTTCAAGAATTACATACAGAAGCAGATGTGGATGCTGCAATGGAAAAAAAGGGAACTACCTTAGTTGTGGTGAACTCCGTTTGTGGTTGTGCAGCAGCAAATGCAAGACCAGGAGCCCGTATTTCTTTGCAAAATGGTAAAACTCCAGATAATTTAGTAACTGTATTTGCAGGAGTAGATTCTGCAGCAACAGATAAAGCACGTGGATATATGATCCCTTTCCCTCCTTCTTCTCCATGTATGGCGTTGTTCAAGGATGGTGAATTAGTTCATATGTTAGAGCGTCACCATATTGAAGGGCGACCTGCAGAGATGATTGCAGATAATTTAACAAGTGCTTACAACGAGTTCTGTTAGATCCAACATCTTAAACAATATAAGCCGATCTTTATAGGATCGGCTTTTTTTATGCCCAATATTATTTAGATATTTTAGTATCTTTCTTGCATAATTAGCTAAAATTCAATTTTGATGAAAGCCCTTATTTTACTTTTACTTTTTGTGAGTGCTGCAGGAAGTTGCCAACATACCGATGCTGTTCAAAACATCACTACTAATGATCTCGATGTTCAACTAGAACAAATAAAAGATCTGGTAGCTTCAGCAAGTTGTACCGAAAATGCCCAATGCAGTTATATGGCCTACGGAAGCAAAGCCTGCGGTGGTCCACAAGGATATCTTGTGTTTTCTTCTGAAGTAGAAAAGGAAAAATTGAAAAATCTTGTTGATACCTATACAGCAGCTGAAGCAGCTTATAATAAACAAAACGGAATTACAAGCGACTGCAGTGTAGTTACACCCCCACAAACTATTGGTTGTGTAGATGGGAATTGCGTAAAAATGGATTAATTAATGATTTTTAATAAATCTAATAAAATGTATTTTTGCAGCAATCATACTTTAAGATGAAGAAAATTCTCGCTTATCCACTTTCCATTTTATCTTACTTCTGTTTCTTTTTAACCTTGGTTATATTTCATGTAGTTCAGTGGTTTTGCTTTACTTTTATTGGCAAGGAAGCTCATAAAACTTCCGTAGATATATTTAATTTTACGCTTATGCGCTGCCTAAATATTTTAGGAACCACTTTTAGCGTAGATAATCCAAATGATATTCCAACCGATGTGCCTTGCATCTTTGTTTCTAATCACCAAGGTCTTTATGACATTCCGCCAATTATTTGGTATTTGAGAAAACATTATCCAAAATTTATTAGCAAGAAGGAACTTGGAAAAGGAATTCCTGGAATTTCTTATAATTTAAGACATGGAGGATCTGCATTAATAGATAGAAAAAACCCGAAACAAGCCGTAGTAACCATATCAAAATTCGCTGAATATTTAAATAAAACGCATCATTCTGCCGTAATTTTTCCTGAAGGCACAAGAAGTAGAGATGGAAGACCAAAGAAATTTGCAGAAACCGGTTTACAGATCCTGCTTAAAAAGATGCCAAATGCCCTAGTGGTGCCTTTAACCATTAATAATTCATGGAAATTGTTTGAATATGGAAGTTTTCCTTTGGGAATTGGCCATAACATTCAGATGAAAGTACATAAACCAATCCCGGCTAATTCAGATTCCATTAGCGCTATTATTGCTAAAGTAGAGCAAACGATTATTGCCGATATCAATTAAAAGATTTCTTATCCCTTCCTTTAATATATTTCCAAAATGACTTCAGAAAAAATTATAGAGAACACAATTGCTTTTGTTCAGGAAACTCTAAAAGATGCTGAAGGTGGACATGACTGGTTTCATATTCTTAGAGTGCTAAATAATTCTAAATTAATTGCTGAAACAGAAGAGGTGGATTTGCTAACGGTTCAACTAGGAGCACTTTTGCACGACATTGCCGACTCTAAATTTCATGATGGAGATGAAACTGTAGGACCAAAGGTTGCGAGAGCCTTTTTAAGCACACAACAGGTTTCTGAAGAGGTAATTGTTCATGTTATAAATATCATTGATAACATCTCTTTTAAAGGCGGAAATTCTAAACAAGCATTTCATTCTAAAGAACTAGATGTTGTGCAAGATGCAGATAGATTAGATGCATTAGGAGCAATTGGTATTGCCAGAGCATTTAATTATGGGGGATTTAAGGGCAGAGGTTTGTACGATCCTGAGATCTCACCTAAGCTTATTATGAGCAAAGAACAGTATAAAGCTTCTACCGCGCCAACTATTAATCATTTCTACGAAAAATTGTTGCTGCTGAAGGACAGAATGAATACTGAAACGGGAAAGCAATTAGCTGAAAAAAGACATGAATATATGCAATCCTATTTAGAACAGTTTTACCAAGAATGGAATGGGAAATTGTAATAAAAAACTCTTCATCCATAAACTAAATGAACTATTGAGCTAATCGAAATATATTTAGTCAACAATTAGGTTTGGACAGGCTCAACCTGACAATTTTTATGCTTTACAACATTTTCAATTTTATAATGAACGTTAACAGTGTTTACAAATCAAAAAACCTCACATAAGGTGAGGCTTTTTTGATTTGTTATAATTTAAAAATTTACAACCATGCACTCCAAGGAATTCTTGAAAGCACCAAGATCAATGCTAGCGTGTAAAATATAGCAAGAATCTTAAATTTTGGTTTAGAGGTAAGTTTCTTTTTGTGTTTAGAATATCCCATTGTGATAAGTACAATAGCAATGATCATTACCAAAGGATGTTCTACGTTGTACAATCTAAGAACAGAATCCTTCATAACTCCTCCCATCCCAACTTCACTCCACATTTTAAAATAAGGAGCGGTGAAGTACAAGACAAATCCTATAAGCAATTGTAAATGTGAAACTATCAGTGTGAAAAGGGCAATTCTAAAATTAGTTGCGCCGTATTCCTTATTGGAAACATAGCCAACAATAGCATTTATAGATGCTATAATTAAAACGATCACCACTAAATAGGCCCAATAAGAGTGTATAAATTGTATAGTTTCGTACATAGTTAATGATTTTAGGTAAATATAGTTTTTTTAATAAAAAAATCGCCCTGGTTTCCCAAGGCGATTTTAATAATATACCTATTAATCTAAGTTATTAGAATTTAAAGCTAACTGAAGCATTCCAAGTTCTACCCCATCCAAAGAAAACATTATTTCTAGTGTTTATCCCGTCATAAGTAGTATCACCTTCTCTAGCTCCTGCTAAAATATTAGTATTAGATTCAGAGATATAAATGTTGTCTGTAACATTATTCACGTTTACTCTAAAACCTAATCTATTCTCTCCTAAATCCAATCCGTAAGAAGCACCAAGATCCAACAATCCAAATGATGGTAATTTAAAAACTTCAAAATCAGTATTATTTAATGCAGCTGGAGCCTCATAATCTGCATATAAATTATCTGCAAACCTGTATGTTGCATCTACTTTTAAATTTTCAACAATTGTGTAATCGGCACCTAAACTTGCAGTTAATTGAGCAGCGTTTCCAACCTTTACACCGTCTAAGCTAAGAACACCTGGTTCTACACCTACAATTGGGTTTTGAGTATCATCGAAGAAATTCGCTTGAACGTCATCTTTATACTCCCAATCACCTACAGAAAGCATAGCGTTCCATTTAAATTTGTTTCCAACTCTACCGTAGAAATCAAATTCTATACCTTGGTGTACTTGTGTAATTCCTTGTAGGTTTGCAGTTCCTCTAATTTCTTCTGGTGTACCTCTAAAGAATGTAGCTCCAGCAGTTTCAAATCTATCTGCCCAAGAAGTTCTGTATAGGTTAACATTTGCATTGAAAAATTGAGAACGGAATCCATATCCTAACTCAACTCCAAATACTTTTTCATTTGTAAGATTTTCGTTTAAATTATTTCTATTTCCAACGTAAACCGCATCAAATAAAGGTTGTTTTGAGTAGTATCCAATATTTCCAAAAACATTATGGTTCTCATCTATGTTATAGTTAAGTCCCCCTTTAATGTTTCCTCCAAGTATATTTTCCCAATCTGTTTCTTGATTTGCAGGAGTTTCTAGAAAATAATCTACTCTCTTAAATCCTTGATTAGATATAGATCCTTGAAAGAATGCGGAAACATTTCCTTTAATATATTCTAACTGACCAAATGCTCCAGCCCATCTTACAAGACCTTCATTATAATAATCAATTTTTTCTTCGTCATCTATACTTTTAAATACATTTAAAGTATTTCCTGCTGTTGGCTCGTAGGTTTCAGTTAAAAATCTAGATGGATTGTTGATATCATCGGTTGAACGATAAACATCTCCACCCATAAGATCTACTAACCTTCTGTAATGAAATCCTTTGTAAGAACGTAAATCTGCACCAAAATCTAAAGTTAAGTTTTCATTCAACTCAGTAGAAAAATTAGAAATAACTCCAAACCAGTTATGAGAGTTTACAGAAGAACGTTGGGAAATTCCATTTTCTGCACTACGATCTCCGTTACCAGTGTTTACGTATTGACCTTGGAAAGCTCCATCACCTGTATAAGGCTGTCTAGGAACTCCTAAAGATGGAACATCCTGACCAGAATTCCATGCAAATACATCATCTATTGGAAGTACACCTTCTGCAGTTAATGGTAAAGCAAAAGATTGGCTACCATTTATTCTACCAATTGAACCTACAGATCCACCACGACCAAATGAAGCATATGCTGAAGTAGATAATTTTGATTTTTCAGAGATCTTATATTCCCAGTTTAATGAAGTAACTGGTTTATGATAAAAGTTTCCAGAGAAAGTAAATTCTTCCCCGTTTCTATATCCAAAATCTAAATTATATTTTTCATTTGGCTCACCATTTTCACCATATTTTAAATAACTAGACAATGGTGTAAAGAAACCTCTTTGGTTGTGTTGTTGTGGAGCTCCTGTTAACATGAAGTTGAATTCATGGTTTTCGTTAGCCTTGTAACCTACACCTATAAAATAATTATAACCTTCAAATTCAGTTCCATTTACGTAACCATCTCCAGAAGTACGACCTAAAAGAAAAGAAGCAGATAAACCATTATCGCTTAATCCAGTGTTATAAGAGGCAGTAGTTTTAAGATAATTGTCATTTCCAAAACCAGCTTGTACCATTCCACCCTCAACTTTGTCTGAAGATCTGGTAACTACGTTAATTGTTCCACCAACAGAAGAAACTGCCAATTTAGAAGAACCTAGACCACGTTGTACTTGTATTGCTGAAGTAACATCGCTAAGACCAGCCCAGTTACTCCAATATACAGCTCCATTTTCCATATCATTAACTGGAATACCATTAATCATTACCGCAGAGTTTTGAGTATCGAAACCACGAATTGTAATACGTGAATCTCCAAAACCACCACCTTGCTTAGTAGCATAGATAGAAGGAGTAGTACTTAAAATTTCAGGAAATTCCTGATTTCCTAATTTTTCTTGAATTGTCTCAGCTCTAATAGTAGATACAGCAACCGGCGTTTGACGATCTTTTGCTAAATCTGCAATACCAGTCACAACAACTTCCGAAAGGGCATTTGCATCTTCACCAAGTGCAATACTTCCCAAGTTTTTGGTTTCACCATTTGCAACACTAAATTGCATAGTTTGCTTTTCAAAACCGATAAAACTGATCTGGATTGTTCCGGTTGCACTATTTACGTTTAACGAAAAATTTCCGTCAAAATCTGTAGTGGTTCCGTTGTTAGTGCCAACTACCATTACAGTTGCGCCTGGTAGTGGGGCATTCATTTCAGAATCCATTACCTTACCGGTAAGTGTTCCTTGAGCAAAAATTGTAGCTGTTGTTAAAAACAACGCTAGGGCTAATAATTTCCTCATGCTAAATTTGTTTGTGTTTTTAGTTTATAATTCGCGGCAAAAGAAGTCAATTTCTGAAACTCTAACTTTAACTAAATGTTAAGATTTCAGACTTTAACATTTCACCGACACAAACATACTATTTTACCACAAGTTATTCGTACCAAGCTCCTTAAAGCTATTAACGATTTATTAACAAAACGTGGAATTTTATTTTAGGTAAGAATTTAACAGATTATTAGTGGAATTGTCGTGAGTAGAAAGGCTAGAACTAGTGATTTCTCGCAAAATAGTTGAAGCCAACTGCTTCCCTAATTCTACTCCCCATTGATCGAAACTATAAATATTCCATATAACCCCTTGAACAAAGATCTTATGCTCATACATAGCGATCAATTTCCCTAAACTCTCCGGAGATAATTTTTCGATTAAAATAGAAGTTGTTGGTTTATTTCCAGCAAAGACCTTAAAGGGCATTAAATCTTTAATATCGTTCTCAGACATCTTAGAACTTTGAAGTTCCTTTAAAACTACCTTTTTTGTCTTTCCCATTAACAAAGCTTCAGTTTGCGCAAAATAATTCGCCATAAGTTTATCATGATGATCCTTGTCTTGATATAACGAATGTTTGAAGCCAATAAAATCGGCAGGGATCAATTTTGTTCCTTGGTGAATTAACTGAAAAAATGCGTGTTGCGAATTTGTTCCAGGTTCTCCCCAAATAATATTTCCGGTTTCATAAGTAACAAGATTTCCATTTCTATCAATACTTTTCCCATTGCTTTCCATAATTGCCTGCTGAAGATAACTAGGCAATTTTTGTAAATATTGCGAATATGGAATCACCGCTTCACTCTCTGCTTTAAAGAAATTGTTATACCAAATACTTAATAATGCAGCTTGAATAGGAATATTATCTTCAAATGATGTTTCCTTAAAATGCAAATCCATCTTATGAGCACCAGTTAAAAGCTCATCAAATTTTTTGAAGCCAACTGCCAAACTAACAGATAATCCAACAGCGCTCCATAAAGAAAATCTTCCACCAACCCAATCCCACATAGGGAAAATGTTTTCTTCGGCTATCCCGAATTCCTTCACTTTATTAACATTGGAAGAAACTGCAACAAAATGTTTAGAAACAGCCTCTTGCGATGCAGATTTCTGAAACCACTTTCTGGCCGTGGTAGCATTGCTCAAGGTTTCTTGAGTAGTAAAGGTTTTAGAAACCAACACAAACAAGGTAGTATCTGGATCTAGATCTTTCAGAGTTTCGTGAACATGATCTCCATCTACATTAGATATATAATGAACCTGTAAATGATTTTTATAGAATTTTAAAGCTTCGGTAACCATTGCAGGTCCAAGATCTGAACCTCCAATTCCAATATTCACCACATCTGTGAAAGCTTTTCCTTTATGCCCTGTTAAAGTCCCATTTATTATAGCATCGCAAAATGTTTCCATTTTTGCTTTTACACTATACACTTCAGGCATTACGTTTTCACCTTCAACTAAAACCTCTTCATCCTTAACCGTTCTTAAAGCGGTATGTAATACAGGGCGTTGTTCTGTTCTATTTATAACGTCGCCTCCAAAATAAGATGCTATAGCTTCCTCTAATTCACATTCTACGGCAAGATCTGTAAGCAATTGCTTAGTTTCTGCTGTAATCCTGTTCTTGCTGAAATCTACTAGAAAATCTTCCCAGTTAATAGTAAGATCTTGAGCTCTTTTACTGTCTTCAGCAAAAAGCTTTTTCATCTCTACATCTTTAATTTCAGAAAAGTGCTGAGTCAATTTTGCCCAAGCTTTAGTCTTTGAAGGATCTATGTTTTGCATTCTTAAATTTCTTTGTATGGAGTTTTATCCAGTTTGGATCTAACTGTTTTAATCGAGGCAAAATAATCTTCTTTTAAATTATTTGCGATTGGTTCTGCTGCCGGTAAGTTTTGTCTAAAAGGATCTACCTGCTTTCCACGAACCCAAAATCTGTAACATACGTGCGGACCTGTTGCAAGACCTGTGCTTCCAACAAAACCTATAACATCCCCTTGACGCACTCGTTGTCCTACTCGAACATTTCGCTTAGACATGTGTAAGTATTGAGTAGTGTAGGTTTCATTATGTTTCACTTTTACATAATTCCCGTTTCCGCCAGTATATCCAGATGCTATTACAGTTCCATTGGCGGTAGACCAAATTGGCGTACCATGTGGCGCAGCATAATCTGTTCCTTTATGCGCTTTCCATCTTTTTTGAACTGGATGATATCTATTTCCAGAAAATCTGGAAGATATTCTGCTGAAATTTAATGGCGCTTTCAAAAAGAAACTTTGAAGCGGTCTCGCTTCTTCATCGTAAAAATCTGATTCTCCTTTTTCAGGATCTGCTACATAACTAAATGCATAATATGGCTTTCCTTGATGTACAAACACTGCACCTTCAATACTTTCTATTCCGGCGTATATTGTATCGTTTATAAAACGTTCATTATAAACCATTTTAAATTGATCTCCTTTTTGAAGTTTCCAAAAATCGATACTCCATTGGTAAATGCTGCTTAATTCATGTGTTAGAAGCACACTAAGTCCTTGATTGGACATAGATTCAGAAAGACTACTTACAATTACTCCTGAAATTGCTTTCCTTTTTATGGTAACCGGTTTTTGAGATTTAAATGCGGCAATATTTTCTCCAATATTTACAACTGTATAATCTATTCTATCATTTTCATAAATAAAATATTCCGGAGTATTTACAGAGTCTTTTGCCTTTAGAATAACATAAGGCTTACCAACAACAAGTTTGGTTGGATTAAAGGTTTCCCTAACCTGTTCTGTGATTTCATAAACCTTAGAACGATCTACACCATGTGTATCTAAAATTTCTCCGAAACTATCTCCAGAGCGAATGGTGTCTCTTACTACTTCAAAATCGTTTAAAATAAAACCGTATTCTTTAATAATAGGAATTACTTTTTCTTCTTTTACTTCACCAATTTCTTTAGAATTATCCTCATCATTTTTGCATGCTGTAAATGCAACTACCAGTAAAAGCAGGTATTTTAACTTCTTCAATTTCAATGCTATTTTTGTGAATTATACATATGGTTTACCCATTCTTTCCCCCAATTATCAAATTCTTCTTGGCTCCAAAGGTTAGGAAAAAAACTGTTCTTCTGAAAACTAGGTGGAAGAAACTCCTTCCAATTGGTGCCTCCGGTTGCAGAAATAGTTTTATTATCCTTGTTAAGATACCTATGCGCTGCCCCCATGTGCATTAGCAACCAATTAATATTTAAATTGGTATCAAAGTTACGCAACGCTTCAATTAATACAGAATTATTTTGCTCTTTTTCCGGAAGGTTAAGGTATTGGTGGTATAAGGTTCTTCCTTCAACATCATTTGCAATTCGTAAAAATCTAGGTGTATAACGCAGTTCGAACTGTTTAAGTGTCAAGGTTTTTTCTCCAGTAGAAAGATCTACTCCTCCTCTTTTCCAGTATATATTTTCAAAAAGGTCTTCTATAGTATTTGCTGAAGAAAAATTAGACCTTTCGCTAAAAGGAATTAAATGATGCAAAGGCGTTGCATTAATTTCGATCATTCTAAACTGGGCAGATTGAAAACCGCTGGCAGGCAACAACGCCATTCTAAACTTTAAGAATTGCTCTCTTTCCATTCCCTTGATCATTACATCGAAGGAATTGATTAGAATTCGCACATATCGATTTAATCGATTAACCTTTTCAATAAAAAAAGCCGCAGTTAAATTTTCTGCAGCTATTATTTGTTTCTGCTCATGCAGAATAAGTTTAAAATAAAGTTCGGTGATCTGATGGTATGTTAGAAAGATCTCTTCGTCTGGAAAATGAGTTTTAGGATTTTGTAAACTCAAAAGTGTGTCTAAACTTATATAGTCCCAGTAAGTTAGATATTTATCGTATAAAAGTCCATCTAAGTAAGAACCCATATCCTGACCGGAATTCTTGAATTTTTCTTCAAGCAATAAAATTCGTTCAGCAATCTCAGGTTTAATTTCGTTCATTATAGTTTAATCCAGTATTATTTTTACTTGATGCTTTACGCCTTTAAATTCGTCTAGATCGGCTTCTAAAGAACCAACTGCTAGATTGGCTGCAATCTTAATAGGCATCTTGTTTTTATCGTCACTTATCCAAAAAGTAAGACTTTCTTGCTCTTTGAACACTCTTCCGGCCATTACATATGGGCGAAATTTTAATGTGGCAATTTTACCAAATTTTGTGTTTAAAACTTCCCTTCCAAGAAACTTTAATTTAAAATCGTGGTTTTCCTTATCAAAAAACATGTTTAAATGAAATTCTTCTCCCGTTTTAAGACTTTGGGGATCAATATCGTTTCTCACGAAATAGAAAGCAGATAATAAATCATGCACATCCTTTTCTGTAGAATATGTGATATTCTCGTTATGCTTTTTATCGTAAACTAAGGCTTTATTGTTTTTGTGATCAAAATCTATCTGAAGATCCTTTGTATGGCCACCTTCATCTATTTTCCTGATGAATCTTTTAGGCAAACCAGTTCTCTTATCGATATAGGTCTCGTAATTATCATCTACTTTAAAGAATAAATGAAGCAATCCGGTAGACTTTCCTTTTCCAACTACATGGTAGACTTTATTGTTGTTCAATACAGTTTCAGTAACACCTATAGTTGCATAACTCGCATTAAAAGGGCCGTAATGAATTCTGAATTTAAACCATTCCCCATCTTCAAAAGCTTTTTGAGAAAAAGAGTTAAAGGGGATGCTAAATATGATAAAGAGGCAGAGAATTGTAAATCTATTTTTCATGTATCGTGGCTTTGATTAACACATTAAAACTGTTAGAGTCGTTTTTATAACGAAGAATTACAATTTCTATTCCAAATGTATAAAACTAAAAAAACCCATCAAATTAATGATGGGTTTTTTATCTTATTAACCAACTAAAACTTAAATTATGAAAAAAATTTAATTCATTTTCGGTAACCACTCCAAAAATGCGGTGCAAAAGTCCTGAGATTAACTCAAAAAAACAACACCAAATTTAACTTTAACTCAAAATTTATCAAGTTGGCAATTATTCCTATTTTAATTAATTAAGTTTTTAACTAATTAAATGTTTTTACAAGGTTCCTCGCAATTGCTGCTCTCTTTCAATCGACTCAAAAAGGGCTTTAAAGTTCCCTGCGCCAAAGCCTTTTGCTCCCATTCGCTGAATGATCTCAAAAAACAACGTTGGTCTATCCTCTACCGGTTTGGTAAAAATTTGCAATAAATACCCTTCTTCATCTGCATCGATCATTATTCCAAGCTTTTTTAAGGCTTCAATGTCTTCACCCAATTCATGTTCAAACGCTTTTAATCGATCTGGCACAGCATGATAATAATCATCAGGAGGTATAGATAAGAATTCAACTCCTCTGCTTCTTAAATCTGCTACTGTAGTTAAAATATCGTCAGTTGCAATTGCAATGTGTTGCACTCCCGGACCTTCATAAAAATCTAAATATTCTTCAATTTGAGATCTTTTTTTCCCTTCTGCAGGTTCGTTAATAGGAAACTTGATTCTCCCGTTTCCATTACTCATCACCTTACTCATTAAAGCAGAATATTCGGTATGAATTTGTTTGTCATCAAAAGAAAGGAAATTCACGAAGCCCATAACATCTTCATACCATTTTACCCAAATGTTCATTTCATTCCAGCCAACATTTCCCACCATGTGATCTATGTATTTTAAACCAACTGGTTCTGGATTATAATCTGACTCCCACTTTACATAACCTGGTAAAAAGGCTCCATTAAAGTTTTTACGCTCTATGAACATATGTACGGTTTCGCCATAGGTGTAAATCCCAGCTTTTACGATCTCGCCATTCTCATCTTTATCTACAGTTGGTTCTAAATAAGATTTAGCACCGCGCTTAGTCGTTTCTTCGTATGCAGATCTCGCGTCTTCTACCCAAAGTGCCACTACTTTTACTCCATCGCCATGCTTTACTATATGATTATTAACTTCATGTTTAGAATTTAATGGGGAAGTAAGTACTAATCTTATCTTATCTTGTTTTAAAACATAAGAAACGGTATCTCTGCTCCCAGTCTCCAACCCTTTATAAGCATGGGATTGAAAACCGAATGCAGTCTTGTAAAAATGGGCTGCCTGTTTAGCATTCCCAACATACAACTCTACATAATCTGTCCCTAGAAGCGGCAAGAAATCTTGCGCTCCTTCAAATATTTTCTCTAATCCGTAATTTACTGATTCTATCTTTTTACTCATTGCTAACTTATATTAGAAAATTTGATGATTAGAAAATGAGATGATTTTCACTTTAAAATCTAAGTCAAAAATTCAGTTTGATTTACTACTGTTTAATCTGATAATAGATGAACTTATTATTTTATTTAAAATTTTAATTATTGATTCCAATTCATTAATTAGATGTTTACAGTCTGGATAAGATTTCATTTCATCGCACAAGAAAAGCCAGTATTCCGTCTCATCTGCTTCCTTTAAGGCAATCTTTAACTTATGTATAAAATCTTTTTTACTTTCTCCATTTTGCGCTTCTTTGACGTTAGCCCCAATTGACGTGCCCGATTTAATTAACTGGTTGGACACCACAAATTTTCTATCTCTCTCGAGACATTCTGCAAACTCTATAATCTTTTTAGAAAACTCAAAACTTTTAATTAGAATTATATTGTCCTTATATCGCTCATTAAAAGTCATAACTCAAATTTTCTAATCTTCTAATTATGTAATTAAAATTAATGATCTAACCATGATTTATGATAAGTTTCATCTGCAATTTCCATCGCAGCTTCCGTAACCATAAGTGGTTTAAAAGTATCTACCATTACTGCTAACTCTTCAGTTTCAGTTTGACCAATACTTCTTTCTACTGCTCCTGGGTGTGGACCATGGGGAATACCGGCAGGATGAAGCGAGATGTGACCTGCTTCAATATCATTTCTGCTCATAAAATCTCCATCTACATAATACAACACCTCATCACTATCTATATTACTATGATTGTATGGAGCGGGAATACTATCTGGATGGT
>CAZWSP010000092.1:0-13530 GCA_964636585.1 uncultured Antarcticibacterium sp. | reverse complement strand
AGGGACAACACTTGATTTCTTCGAGATCGTGATTTTCCATCACCATCAGTAAAATGCTTGCAAGTTCTTTCTCTACTCTGTTTCGATTATTTTGAACTAGTTTAGTTAGGGCGGGAGTTTCAATTTGTTTGGGTGTGAACCACATTCGGGTTTGATGCGGACTATGTAAGCTTCGGTTTTGAAGGAAATATAGAAATGCAGGGATCTCCTTTTCCAAGGTTTCTAAAAAACTGGTGTGCTCCTTTTTGACAGACGGAACCTTCAATACCCAGAACCGCGTTTCATGATGATCTATTTTTATAAAGTTTTCTTCGTTGTTACTGCAAAGAATGAACTTTCCAAAAAATTCTACTTCCCGCTTATCTACTCCCTTTTTTTCAAGCTTATTATAATTAGTGGTGCTTAAATACTTGATGCGTTCGGTGAGCTCTTCTTTATTGAACAAGACTTCATCGATACAGATCAGCAATTTATTGGCCCAGTCTGCATTGAACTGACTACTAAAGCTATCGTTGGTGAGATAGGTCAGGTTGTTTTCAAATATTTGTTTTAGCCATTTCAAAAAAGTGCTTTTACCGGTGGAACGTTCCCGGGAGACCAGGCAAAGAATAGGAAGTATCTGGATGGGTTTGGTATATAAGAGTTGGAGATAATCCAAACCCAGTTCATAATGATCCCGAAAATATGTTTTACAAATTTCAAGGATTCAATGCAAGATCCTTCCAGTATATGATGGCTTAAAGGAGAATAGGTATTGTAAAAGTTGTTATAGGTGGATTGAAAATTTAGATGATGTGGAATACAGGTGAAGCCATCGTATCTAGGAATACTTGCAAGAAATGTTTTTCCGTAATCTTGTCTAATAGTTTCAATGTTCCAAGAAACCAGAAGTTCATTTACCTGTCCAGCAATGGTGGGTGCTTGAACTATTTTATAATAACTGACTCCTACCCGTATATATGAATTTTTATTTTGCATCTATTTAAAAGATGTTCAAATGTCAATACTATTCTCTTAAACCATTATTTATATGCTAATAAGAGTAAAATGTATTAACAAAACATCAATTCAAGATACAAAATTTCGATTTTATTTAAATATTATTTAGTTAAAATGCCTATTTAGTAAGAATAGTGCAATTTGATGTCAAATGAGTACAAATTTTATATAAGAACGTACAGAATCATATCAAATGAGTTAATTTGATTATTTCAGATTTTTGGAGAAAATGAACAAATAAGAAAATGTCGACAGATTTTTATTTTTTATCACAAAAACAGGAGAAAATAAAACGCACTTTCCAGAATAAAATAATTAAACAAGAATATTATACCTTGTTTTTATCTAGCATGGCAATTCTTTTCTTTAATAAATTCATATCCTCGCTCAATTTTTCATCTAAGACCTTGGCATAATGTTGCGTTATTTTAAGGGATTGATGACCAAGCATTTTACTTACTGATTCTATGGGCACACCATTGGAAAGAGTAATAGTTGTAGCGAAGGTATGCCTGGCCATATGAAAAGTCAAATTCTTATTTATTTCGCAGCTATCGGCTATTTCTTTTAAATAACTATTCATTCGTTGGTTAGAATACACAGGGAGTAATTTTCCAGTTGAACTATCTAGATCTTTATATTTTTCAATAAGTTTTTCGGCTACGGGAAGTATTGGAATGCTGCTCAAGGATTTAGTCTTTGTTCTTTTTATTTTAATCCATTGGCTACCATCAATTCCTTTTACAATATCATCTAAGGTTAATTTGAATACATCGCTATAAGCAAGCCCTGTGTAACACGAAAAAAGAAAAACATCCCTCACGTGTTTTGTACGTGGAATAGTAAATTGCTTTTCCATGATGCTAATGATTTCTTCTTTAGTTAAGAATTCACGATCAATTACCTGAAGCTTAAGTTTGAAATTGTAAAACGGATCTTTATCTATCCAGCCATTTGCATAGGCAATCCTTACAATTTTCTTAAGGTAAGAGAGATACTTTAATGAAGAGTTGTGTGAAAGATCTAGTTCTGTTTTTAGATAATAAATAAAATTATTAATGAATTTTATATCAATATCTTTTACTCGATAATCCTTGATATTAAAATTGAATAAAATAAAAGAAGAAATATGTTTTTTTGTAGTTTCATATCGTTGCAAGGTTCTAAATGAATAATCTTTACCAACTAATTTTTTCATTCTAGAATTATGTTCTTTAAACATTTCCACTAAAAACTTTTCATTTTCATCAATTCCCAAGTATTCATTTTTTATTCTCAGAAGTGATACCTCTTCTTTATTGTCCAGAATTTTCTGATAGATCTGATAAATTCTATTTTTAATAATATCTAAATTCCGATTTACCTGCTTCGCTTCAATGGATGTTCCACCAACTTTATTTGCTTTAGGATTCCATTTTGAAAGAGAAACCTTTCTCATTGTACTTAACTCAACTCTTTTACCATCATATGTGATCCGCAGATAAACAGTGGCTTGAACAGCGTTTTTATCCTTACTTTTTCTTGTGTAAAATAATATTGATAATAGATCTTGCATACTTTTCAGTTTGAAATTCAAAATAAAATTAACTGAAAATATTAATATAAAAAACACGTAAAGCTTTATTTAACAGTCACTTACATACCATTCGGGGACACCTAAACAGTTGACTAAAGTGTCCCCGAATAAGACACCTTTTGGATGTATTTATATGCTATCAAATGAATGTAAGAAAAAAGAAAAACCCTATAAACAGTGAAGTTTATAGGGTTTTGGTGTTATTTGATATGTTAAAAGTACTCGAGGCGGGAATCGAACCCGCACTTCCGAAAAAACTGGATTTTGAATCCAGCGCGTCTACCAATTCCGCCACTCGAGCAAGTGGACGGCAAAATTAAAAAAAAATAATCATCCCACGCATAAAAACACAAAATATAATAAGACAATACACGATTTCTATTATTTGACAAAAACGGGGGAAATCCCCTATTTTTTAAAAGCGATCATCCTTCCAATTTTATATGTTTGTCTGCCCTTCATCAAAAAATTCATATTTATGAGAGATAATAATTTAATAAAGGTCGCAGAATTTTTATTCTTAGGAAGTAGCTTGGCAGTGGTAATATTTATCATGCTTAAAATATCTGGGTAGCAATAACGTTTAAAGTATAATCAAATTAAGGAGAAGGCATTCTCACTGAAGATCAAACCCCACTGCAATCTCGTCTTCTCCTATAATTTGATCATCTTCATGAATTAACTAAATCTTTCAGAAAATAGATTTCTATTTAAAATTGCAATTTCTACTTAAAAAGTTGAGTGCTTCAAGGCATTTTAATATTTGATATTTAGATAAATGAAATACTTCAAAAATAAAAGAATGCCGGAACTTTCCAGAGACCTCGCTTCCCTACAAGTTTGATCCCTTTTCATAACCGACACTGTTCTATTATTTATCCTTAATTTTCTCTTTAAATTTAGGAAGCTTAAAACAATCTTAATTACGAGATTCCGTAATTTGAGACTGATAAAAGATCATTTTATAGAATTTGTATGACTTACGTAGAAACTCAAACCCTTACTTCCGAAGAAAAACAAGCTGTTTTTGAGCTTTGGAATAACGAGTATCCTAAGAATTTGGGCTATACTAGTCTAGCCGAATTTGACAGCTATCTTGATAATTTAGAAGAAAAACATCATGTTCTGGTTAAAGATAAACAACAAATAATAGGTTGGTATGCCCATTTTATTAGAAATAATGAAATATGGTTTGCTATGATTTTGAATTCGTGCATTCATGGAAAAGGTATTGGCAGCCATTTGCTTAAAATGGCGAAAAAAAGAAATCTGCAGTTAAATGGATGGGTAATAGACCATAAACTTAATCTTAAAGCAAATGGGAGCATTTACCGGTCTCCACTAGAATTTTATATGAAAAATGGGTTTCAGCTAATTCCAGAAGTACGACTTGAATCACCGCTGATTTCCGCAGTTAAAATTAGTTGGAGTAAATAATTAATTGCTTCAATATTATTGACGCCTCATTTACAGCAATAGCTGTTTTTAAAATTGTAAACTATTCATAAGAACTGATTTAATATGAACAAAGGGAGATTGGAAGCATTTAGCGATGGGGTTTTAGCGATTGTAATCACCATCATGGTGTTAGAAATTAAAGTACCTCATGGAAACGATTTAGAATCTTTAAAACCGCTTATCCCGGTATTTATAAGCTATGTGCTAAGTTTTATCTATTTAGGGATCTACTGGAATAATCATCACCATATGTTACAAACCGTAAATAGAGTTAGTGGCGGAATACTTTGGGCAAATTTGCATTTATTATTTTGGCTGTCTCTTGTTCCTTTTGTTACTGGTTGGATAGGCGAAAATAATTTCAGCCCTATTCCCATGGCGCTTTACGGAGTCATTTTACTTATGGCTGCTGTGGCGTATTTTTTATTAGAAAGAATGATCATCGCCGACCAAGGTTCAAATTCAATTCTTGCTAAAGCATTAGGATCAGATCTAAAAGGGAAAATTTCGCCTGTCTTGTATATCATTGCAATTTTTTCAACGCTAATTAGTGAATGGATCGCCGGAGGGATTTATGTAATAGTTGCTTTGATCTGGTTAATTCCAGACAAGAGAATAGAAAATGCTTTAACCGAAACTCATAAGAACAAAGCTTCACATAAACTTTAGAGATAAGCTTCAATAAATACTTATCCACTTTAGTTACCTGAAGAATACTTCAGAAATAACTAATAGGTTTTCAGCAGTTTCAATTATTTTAGAAGTAAGGCAATAGGTTTGGCAAGTGTAGAAATAGTTGTATTTTCGAAGCCTATCATCCCCTTCTCTATGTCAGAATTTTCACTGTATTTTAATTTAGGTTTAGACCATGTTTTAGATTGGCAAGCTTACGATCATGTATTGTTTTTATTGGTATTGGTAGCTGCCTATTCGTTTAACAGCTGGAAAAGAGTGTTAGGTCTAGTAAGTCTTTTTACTTTGGGACATACACTTTCATTATTCCTTTCGGTTTACGGGGTTGTACGAGTAAATAGTGGCTGGGTAGAAGCCTTAATTGCGCTTACCATATTTATTACAGCGCTCTACAATATAATTACAGCAAAAAGGAAAGAGCATCATAAAAACATGCTTCTGCTTTATATAACAACAGCATTTTTTGGGATTGTACACGGGTTGGGTTTTTCCAGCTATTTTAAAATGATCTCTTCCAATATTACTGGAAAATTTGTTCCGCTTTTAGAATTTTCATTAGGAATAGAATCGGCGCAAATAATTGTCGTGATCACGGCATTAATTTTTGCTTTTATCTTTCAAAGTTTGCTGAAGGTTAATAGAAGAGATTGGATTTTAGTGATTTCAGCAATAGTAATTGGAGTGATCTCCCCTATTTTAATAGAAAATATAAAGAACCTTATTTAAAAAAATAACGTCTTAAAATTGTTTTAACCCTCTTGTTACAATATTTTAGTATAGGCTTTGTTCTTATGCTAACCAATTGGAAGTAAGAAGATTTGTTTTTGAACACATGAATATAGAAAAACAACTGAAATTTGATAAAGCTTATTTAAGAATTGCACGAGAATGGGGAAAACTATCTCATTGCAAGCGAAAACAAGTTGGTGCACTTATCGTGAAAGATAGAATGATAATTTCCGACGGATATAACGGTACGCCTACTGGTTTTGAAAATTATTGTGAAGATGATGAAGGATATACCAAATGGTATGTGCTACATGCTGAAGCTAATGCCATATTAAAAGTGGCTTCTTCTACACAATCTTGCCAAGGTGCTACATTGTATATTACCATGTCTCCTTGCAAAGAATGTAGTAAATTGATCCATCAAGCGGGAATTAAAAGATTGGTATACGAAATTGGTTATAAAGATACCACGGGATTAGATTTTCTTGAGAAAGCAGGAATAGATTTAAATCAAGTAACAGAATTAGATAGTTGAATAAAAGATACAAGATATACTTACCCTTATTATTGGGATTAGCTTGCGCCGCAGGAGTTCTGTTAGGTGCCAAGCTAGATTTTTCCCCAAATCAGCAGGGTCTTTTCTCAACCAATTCCAAAAAGGAAAAATTAAACCGACTTATAGATTACATAGATTACGAATATGTAGACGATGTAAATACCGATAGTATTGTAGACGTAACGGTAAATAGAATCTTAGAAAATCTAGATCCTCACTCGGTGTATATTCCAAAAAGCGAATATGCGAGTGTAACCGAAAATATGCAAGGTGATTTTGTTGGAATTGGAGTGAGCTTCTACTCCGTTCAAGATACTATAGTTGTAATCCAGGCTTTGCAAGGCGGGCCAAGCGAAAAGTTAGGAATTAAAGGAGGAGACAGAATTCTCTACGCCAACGATGAACAACTTTTTAATAAGCAAATAAGTAACGATTCTATTATCTCTCAACTTAAGGGAATAGAAGATTCTAATGTTACGCTAACCGTTCTTAGAAAAGGATTAAATAAACTGCTCACCTTTAATGTAAAACGGGCAAAAGTGCCGTTAAAAAGCGTAGATGCTGCGTATATGTTGAGTGAAGACCTTGGATATATCAAGGTAAATAGATTTGCTGAAACCACCTATCAAGAGTTTAAAGCGAGCCTTTTAAAGCTGAAAAAACAAGGTGCCAAACAAATTGCAATAGATCTTAGAGATAATCCTGGGGGCTATCTTTCTGAAGCTATTAATATAGTAGACGAATTTTTAGAAGACGGAAAATTGATCCTTTTTACAAAGAACAAAAAAGGAGCTATCGAGGAAACTTTTTCTAATCAAAAAGGAGCATTCGAAAAGAATAAATTGTTTGTTTTGATCAATGAAAATTCAGCTTCTGCAAGTGAGATCGTGGCTGGAGCATTTCAAGACAACGATCGTGGAACTATTGTTGGCAGGCGTTCTTATGGAAAAGGTCTTGTTCAGCGGGAAATGGAATTGGGTGATGGAAGTGCCGTGAGATTGACCATTGCAAGATATTACACTCCAACCGGCCGATCTATTCAAAAATCGTATGAGCTAGGAAATGAAGCTTATTTCAACGACTATATTCTTCGGTATAAAAATGGAGAATTAGCACATGCAGATAGCATACACGTAACAGATTCTTTAAGATATGTAACTCCTGGTGGAAAGATCGTATATGGTGGCGGCGGTATCATTCCGGATATTTTTGTTGCGAAGGATACCGATATGGAACATGAAAACCTGAGCTATGTTTTAAAAATGGGGTTTTTCAGCAAATTCGTTTTTGAAGAACTGGAAAGAGACCGTGCATATTATAATGAACTATCTTGGAAAGAATTTTACAATAAAGATGTGGTAAAAGATGAAACCATACAGCATTTTCTATCGTATATGAAGAGCCAAAATTTACCAATTAAAGTGAATAAATACAGGCCTCTTTTAAAGCAATATATTAAAGCAGTGATGGCAGAGCAACTTTTCGGAACCAATGAATTTCAACGGATTATTAATAAGAATGACCGAATTGTTGAGAAAGTAATTGAATTATCACAAGCAAACTAGTATATTCGTAAACCTATGGATGCCTATAACGACTATACCGCAATCTTCCTATTACTGTCGCCTTTGTTCTTTTACATTGTAGCAGTAAGTTTTCGCCTTTTAGATAATAGTTCGTTGTTGTTTTTACAGAAAGAAATCTTGGTAGATTCATCTAACGTTTCTATAGAAGCGATCCAGGCCCAAATAGATTCATCTATAGACTACAAATTCAAGTCTAAACTTAAAAGAGCATTGCTTTATAGAAAGCTTCACCGTGTGTTTATTATCTTGATGATCGCAGCACTTCCCGTAACCGTAATTACCTACTTTACCTTATTCTAATTTATCGTGCACCACTGCATGATCACCATTGTTCCAACCTGTTAAGATATCTGTTGCAACCGCAGCTCCACTCCCACAAGCTATAGCATACTGACTTCTATGCCCTGCTAAACTTCCAGCCACATACAAACCTCTTTCTATTAAATGATCGCTATTTATGAGCTGAATTCTATTCTTTGCAGTAAGCGCTTTTTTATGCGGAATTATATATTTTTCCAAACCTTTAATCTTCATTAGATCTGTATATCCAACTGCCACTACAACTTCTTTAGAAATGTATATAGCCTTATTGGTTTTAACTACAAATCCGTCGCTTTCTGAAGCTATTTCCAGCACCTTTTCCTTCTCGATTTGAAGCACATGTGGGTACCTATTTTTAAGCTGTATGGGACCATTTTCTAGAATCTCTTTCCCGGAGGTTCCAGGAGCCAGTCCGAGGACATTGAAAAACAATGCATTCTGAAGATGAGAGGTTTTTTGATGTAATATAATTCCTACTTTCTTATTTTCTGCGTAAGATTTTTCCTTCGCCGAGCCTAAGATCAAAGCACATGACATACCCGCTGCGCCTCCGCCAATGATTAATACATCAAAATTCAATTTAAAGTCCTTTGCTTTTTCGATCTATCGCTTTAGAAGTAAGCAATATGGAAAGCAATACAACCACACAGGCTGCAGAAATAATTCCTATTAACGCCATGGCACTATCATCTCCAAATAGATCCTTAAAATTTAATAAGGTGGCATTATAAACAATAACCACTAAAGAAAGCACTATTAATATGTAGATAAAGATTCTCATTTAAATAAATTCTGAATGTTAGCGGCAAATAATTTTACGGCTATGGCCAATAAAATTACACCAAATATTTTACGAATTACGCTTATCCCTTGTTTGCCTAGAAAATGCTCGATCTTCCCAGAAGATTTCAACACTAAATAAACAAAGATTATATTTATTACTATAGCAACTATAATATTAACAGCTTCATATTCTGCTCTTAATGACAGTAAGGATGTCATAGTTCCAGCACCGGCAATTAAAGGAAATGCCAAAGGCACCACTGCAGAGGTTTCTGGCGCATCATCCTTATAAAGTGTGATCCCCAGGATCATTTCTAAGGCTAGGAAAAATAAAATAAATGAACCTGCAACCGCAAATGAATTTACATCGATCCCAATAAGGTTAAGGATTTCTGCTCCTACAAAAAGAAATAGGATCATGATTATTCCGGCAACGATGGATGCCTTTTCACTCTGAATATGCCCCGCCTTTTTCTTAAGATCTATTATTATTGGGATACTTCCAACAATGTCTATTACCGCAAATAAAATCATGCTGGCGGTACCAATTTCTCGAATATCAAGCTTCATAACGTAACTCATTAAAATGGCTGCAAAATTACGCTTAATCTTCAGAAATTAAACTTATTCCGCATGAATTTTCCCAAATTCAATCTTCGGGAAAAACACGGCAAAAAGCACTCTAAAATTCAACTTATTAAATATCTTTGCGGCTATGTTTCAAATAGGTAAAACCATCGTTTCTGAAGATATAATCCAAAAGGATTTTGTGTGCAATCTGTCTGCTTGTAAAGGAGCTTGCTGTATAGATGGCGATGCGGGAGCACCTTTAGATCCTGAAGAAACTAAAATATTACAAGACATCTACCCAAAGGTAAAACCCTTTTTGCGAAAGGAAGGAATTGCGGCCATAGAAGCTCAAGGAACTTTCATTACTACTGAAGATGGGGAACTTGAAACTCCGTTAATAAATGGAGCAGATTGCGCCTATGTAACATTCGATAACAGAGGCACCGCGCTCTGCGGAATTGAAGAAGCCTATAATCAAGGAGAGATAGACTGGAAAAAACCGGTTTCTTGTCATCTTTACCCGGTTAGAGTTCAGGATTATTCTGAATTTGCCGCGGTGAATTATCATCATTGGCATATTTGTGATGATGCTTGTACTCTTGGAAAAGAATTGCAAGTGCCTGTATACAAGTTTGTGAAGCAAGCCTTGGTGAGAAAATTTGGCGAAGACTGGTATGAAGAATTAGAAAAGGTTGCAGATAAAATGGCAAAATAAGAAACGAGTATCAATTCATTTTTTACTTTATTTCAATAAAACTTCAGGAATAATTCATCTTTAAAATTGTTAAGCTCTCTATTAAATTTCCATCCTACAACTTCAGAATACTTACTCCAAGAACTATTTCAATTCGATTCAAATAATTGAATTAATAGACTTTCATAATTTCAGAATTAATTTTTAAATTAGTGTAACTAACTCACAGCAAGTTTTTTACGTTCACTAAACCATTCTAAATTATGAAAAGATCTCAAAATTATTCGCTCGCCCCTTTTTGTAAAAACTCCTTAATGGTATTTACCATTTTATTAATCTTTACGGGTTGTAAGGATCAAAAATCTGAAGAAGATCCCATAGTTCTTACTGAAGAAAAAACACAGATGGAAAAATCTGAACCGGGAACCATCAATGTTGTTACAGAAGCCATGGAATTTCAGATGGTAAAATCGGTTCCTTCAGGTTGGACCACTATTACATATCGCAACCAATCTGCAGACACCCATTTTCTAGCTTTAGAGAAATATCCCGAAGGCAAGAGTATGGAAAATGCTAAAAAGGAAGTAATTCCTGTTTTCCAATCTGCAATGGATTCTATTGCTGCTGGAAAGAATGAAGCGGCGATGGCACAATTCGGAAATCTACCTGAATGGTTTCAGAAAGTAGAATTTTCTGGAGGAACCGGTTTAATAGCTTCAGGAAAAATCGCCCAATCTACAGTAAAATTGGAACCAGGAACTTATATTGTTGAATGCTATGTAAAAATGAATAACGGCATGTTTCATTCTACGCTAGGGATGATAAATGAGCTTAAGGTCACCGATGAAAAGAACGGAAAAGAGCCGCCTACGCCAACTTCAGAAATAACAATTTCCAAAGCAAACGGCATTGTATTAACCAAGAGCCCACAAGCAGGCAGAAATATTTTTAAAGTGAACTTTGAAGACCAAAATCTTTATGAAAACTACTTGCAGCACGATGTTCATTTAGTAAAAATAGCAGCTGATGCAGATATTAAAAACTTGGAAAAATGGATGAATTGGATGGATCCAAAAGGATTTATATCTCCACTCCCCGAGGGTTTTGAATTTCTGGGAGGTATGCAAGAAATGCCTGCAGGTAATTCCGGTTATTTCACGGCAGATCTAAATGAAGGTAATTATGCTTTTATTTCGGAAATTCCAGAGGCTTCCAAACACAAAATGCTTAAAGAATTCAAGATAAACAAGAAAGAAGTGGCGGTAAAGTGACCGATTAAAATCAACTATACAGCAAGCACGCTAGTTGTAGTAGCAATAAAAATAATAAGGGCTAAACCATTAATTATAAGTTAATTAAGGTTGTAATACCGATTATCCGGTGTATTTTTACAGGAGCATACTACCCTTCAAACATTCTACCCTGCAATATTTGATGTCTCCTTTCCCCCTAGAAAGTATTCCTCCGAACAAGCATATCATTAAGAACGGATTTAGATTTTTTTATAGGTTCTCCAACTTTGGTTGCGAACTAGATTCCCTACAATCTGTCAAAAGCTTTTGGCAATAAAAAGATCTCTCCGTTTTTTCTACAATTAATTAGTCACTTCATTCTTTAAATTAACAATCCTGTTTTTTACGCGAATCACAAATTGAAGCTTCATCAATTGTTAAATTTTTCAATCGAAAAAAGCAATTGTTAATAGCCACAAAAGACGCTTGAATAGGTTTGTTTTAAAGGGATTAAGAGGTAAAAACAGCATCTTTACTACGTTTTTATTAACATCTTCTATATCATTGATTTTCAATTCATTACACCTATTTTTTGGCATTATTTTAAGAAATTTAAATATAGTCCTTGTTAAAAACTTTGTTGAAAACGTTTGCTGCTTTTCCTTTCAAAATCTAATAGATTTTTCAATATTTGTTTGAGCGAGATTTTGAAGCCCACAATACAACTAAAAAACCACCAGCATATGGCACAACTTGAACCCATTTTACAAGAAAACAAAGACCGTTTTGTAATCTTTCCAATCAAACATCATGATATTTGGGATTGGTATAAAAAAATGGAAGCAAGTTTTTGGACCGCAGAAGAAATTGATCTTCACCAAGATCTTTCTGATTGGAACAATAAATTAAATGCCGATGAGCGTTATTTCATAAAACATATTCTTGCGTTTTTTGCAGCTTCAGATGGAATTGTAAATGAAAATCTTGCAGAGAATTTCGTAAATGAAGTTCAGTATGCCGAAGCTAAATTCTTCTATGGTTTCCAGATCATGATGGAAAACATACATTCTGAAACCTATTCCCTACTTATCGATACGTATGTAAAAGATGAAAAGGAAAAAGATCAGTTATTTCACGCTATCGAGAATTTCCCGGCGATCCAGAAAAAAGCCGACTGGGCTTTACAATGGATAGAATCTGATTCTTTTGCTGAAAGATTAATCGCATTTGCTGCAGTAGAAGGAATTTTCTTCTCTGGTGCATTTTGCTCTATCTTCTGGTTGAAGAAACGTGGATTAATGCCAGGACTAACGTTCTCTAACGAATTAATATCTCGTGATGAAGGTGTTCACTGTGACTTTGCAGTGCATCTACACCAAAACCATATTGTGAATAAAGTTCCAAAAGAACGTATTCACCAAATTATTACCGATGCCTTGACTATCGAACGTGAATTTATCACAGAATCTTTACCAGCCAGCCTTATTGGTATGAATGCCAAGTTAATGACAGAATATCTGGAATTTGTTGCAGATAGATTGTTAGTAGAATTTGGATGTGAAAAAGAGTACGGTAGTGCAAATCCATTCGACTTTATGGATATGATTAACCTACAAGGAAAAACAAACTTCTTTGAAAAACGTGTAGGGGAATACCAAAAAGCCGGTGTGATGAACAAGGACAAAGACACAGACAAAATTAGTTTTGACGCTGATTTTTAATTAAGCGTTATTTTCCGGATTCAATCGTGCCCCCCAACACGGTTGTACCCGGTAATTAGATAAACCCATTAAATTATTCGAATTCCTAAGTTGGAGAACCCTATATCTCCCTAGGACCCTTCGGTTTCATTGTAAATTTCTGTTTGCTTTAAGCGCTTGCTCATAGTAAACCCATTAAAACCATAAGCCTATGTATGTACACAAAAGAGACGGCCGTAAAGAGCCCGTTATGTTCGACAAAATTACCGCCAGAATCAGAAAACTATGTTACGGTTTAAATGAATTGGTGGATCCTCTTAAAGTGGCTATGCGTGTAATTGAAGGATTATATGATGGAGTTACTACTAGTGAATTAGATAATCTGGCGGCAGAAGTTTCTGCAACCATGACCACTTCTCACCCAGACTATGCAAAGCTTGCTGCAAGGATTTCGGTTTCTAACCTGCACAAGAATACCAAAAAGACATTTTCTGAAGTGATGACAGATCTTCACGAATATGTGAACCCAAGAACTGGCAAAAAAGCGCCGCTTTTAGCAGATGAAGTTCAAAAAGTGATTCAGGAGAACAAAGAATTATTAGACTCAACAATAATATATAACAGAGATTTTAA
>CAZWSP010000091.1:0-13608 GCA_964636585.1 uncultured Antarcticibacterium sp. | reverse complement strand
GAAATTATAGAAAAAGTTGCGCAAACAGATGCGCGTGTACTTATCACTGGACCTAACGGAACCGGAAAAGAATTAGTGGCGCATTGGTTACATCAGAAAAGTGAGCGTTCTAACGGTCCAATGATCGAAGTGAATTGTGCTGCGATCCCTTCAGAATTAATAGAAAGTGAACTTTTTGGTCACGTAAAAGGTGCTTTTACTTCCGCAGTAAAAGATAGAGCCGGAAAATTTGAAGCTGCAAATGGTGGAACTATTTTTCTAGATGAAATTGGCGATATGAGCCTTTCTGCTCAGGCCAAGGTGTTGCGTGCATTACAGGAAAACAAAATTTCCAGAGTAGGTAGCGATAAAGATATTAAGGTAGATGTTCGCGTTGTTGCGGCAACTAATAAGGATCTTAAAAAGGAAATAGAGGAGAAGCGTTTTAGAGAAGATCTATATCACAGGCTTGCCGTGATCCTTATAAAGGTTCCGCCGTTAAATGAAAGACGTAATGATATTCCGCTATTGGTGAAATTCTTTACTGAAAAGATAGCAAGTGAACATGGAAGCAATGTAAAAGTGTTTACAGATAAAGCTATCGATCAATTAAAAGATTACGATTGGACCGGAAATATAAGAGAACTACGAAATGTGGTAGAACGACTTATTATCCTAGGCGGAAGCGAGGTAACCGAAGAAGATGTGAAGCTCTTTGCTAGCAAGTTGTAATTAGTAGAAATCTTAAATTTTACCCCTTAGCGCGGTAGGAATATATCTTAAGAAATACATGGTATCGCCGCTTGGGTGTTGCCATTCGTTAAAAAGTTCGAAGCCAAAACGCTGATATACCAGAGCATTTTTGCGCATACGGGTTTCGGCATAAAGCGGAATGTTGTAAAGATTGGAACGACGATAAAATTCGTCTTTCATTTCTTTTCCAACTTGCTTATCTGCACCGCGAGAATCTTCAAGTATTCCCCAAAACCAACAGTAAAGATATTCCCCTTCTTGAGGTCGTTGATTTTTAATGAATTTTTGGGTTTTAAGGATTCGTAGGGCATTTTTAAGTCCGGTTACGTTCCAAACCAAACCTAACTGTTCCGGAAGTTCTTTCCAGAAATTCTCATCCTTTTTGCTGGTCTTAAATAAAATTGCAAAGCCTTTTTGATTTTCAGAAATAATAAGAGCATCCTTCTCTAAAGCTTTATCTACCATGTGTGTGGCTAAATAATGGAAGCGCTTATCTCTTTTAGAATCATTTTTCACCACTTCCATAGAACTAGGGATTTCTTTAAGCAACGTGGCAACATTCTCTATAACAACTTCTCTCTTCAAGGCATTTAATTTAAAGGCGAAGATAAAAAAAATATGTTTCTTAAAGATTGTATATTTAGCATTCAATGAATTAGAATATGGATAATTTAGATGTGAATCAATTCAAAGTCACTTCTCAAGTAGACTTAAATAATTTAGCTACCACCCATTCTTTAGGAATTTCAGAAGATAAAATTGAAGAACTCTTGGAAGAAACCAGAGAAGATCTCGGGGAATGGCAAGATATTCTTTACGCACATAGCAAATATGCTGTTTTAGTATGTCTTCAGGGAATGGACACTGCTGGAAAAGATAGTTTGATTCGTGAAGTTTTTAAAGATTTTAATTCGAGAGGTGTTGTGGTGCATAGTTTTAAAGTTCCCACACAACTTGAGTTAAAGCATGATTTTTTATGGAGACATTATATTGCACTTCCAGCAAGAGGCAAATTCGGGGTTTTTAATAGAACACATTATGAAAATGTATTGGTAACCCGTGTGCATCCAGAATATATTTTAGGAGAAAATCTACCAGAAGTTACCAGTTTAGAAGATGTGAATGAAGAATTCTGGAAAGCTAGACTGGATCAGATCGTAGATTTTGAAAAACATCTCACAGATAATGGCACTATAATCTTCAAGTTTTTTCTTCATATCTCTAAAGAAGAGCAAAGACAACGCTTGCTTCGAAGGTTAGATAAGCAGGAAAAAAATTGGAAATTTTCACCCGGCGATCTTAAGGAAAGAGCGCTTTGGGATTCCTATCAAGAATGTTATGAAAAGGCAATTAACAGTACTTCTAAAGAAAATGCGCCTTGGTATGTAATCCCTTCAGATGACAAGGACACGGCACGTTATTTGGTTGCCAAAACGATGTATGATGTGCTTACTCAATACACAGATGTTCAAGAACCTGAATTGTCTGATGAAATTAAAAATAACTTAGCCGAATATAAAGAGATCCTAAAAAAGGAAATCTTATAATTGCAATCTTTAAATTTTTATAAAATATAATTGAATAATGAAAAAAATAATTTTAGTAGGACTTACCATACTCTGTGCTCAATTTGCTTCAGCCCAGTTATCTGAAGCTCAGGCTGACTCTCTGGCGCTCCGTAAAATTTACGATATGTCTTTGCTTCAGGGGAAATCATACAGCTGGCTAGATCATTTATCCAATGAAATTGGTGGGCGTTTATCAGGATCTTTAAATGCACAAAGAGCAGTAGATTATACCAAGAAAGAATTGGAAGCTTTAGGCCTAGATAAAGTTTGGTTACAACCTGTGATGGTTCCAAAATGGGTGAGAGGGACTAAAGAGTTTGCTTATATAGAAACTTCACCGGGAACTACTCGAAATATAAACATTACCGCTTTAGGAGGATCTGTTTCTACACCTCCAGGTGGTGCAAAAGCTCAAATTTTAGAGGTGCAAGGCATAGAAGATCTGGAAAGATATGGCGAAGCACAAATAAAAGGAAAGATAGTATTCTTTAACAGACCAATGAGAGCAGATCATATAAGCACTTTTGAAGCTTACAGCGGTTGCGTAGATCAGCGTTATTCTGGTGCTGCTGAAGCTGCAAAATATGGAGCTATTGGCGTTTTAGTTAGATCTATGAATTTAAGATTAGACGATTTTCCACATACAGGAGCAATGAGCTACGGGGATCTTAGACCATCACAGAGAATTCCAGCTGCTGCTATCAGTACAAATGATGCTGAATATTTAAGCAGTTTATTGAAGATAGAAAAAAATGCTGAAGTTTATTTTAAATTGAATAGCGAGCAATTACCAGATGTACAAAGTTATAACGTAATTGGTGAGATCACTGGATCTGAATTTCCGAATGAATATTTAGTAGTTGGTGGACATTTAGATTCATGGGACGTTGGAGATGGTTCGCATGACGATGGCGCAGGAGTTGTTCAATCTATGGAAGTTTTAAGATTACTAAAGGAATCTGGAATTAAGCCAAAAAGAAGCATTCGTGTAGTGTTGTTCATGAATGAAGAAAATGGATTGCGTGGTGGAACAAAATATGCTGAGGTTGCCAAAGAGAAAAATGAAAATCATGTATTTGCCTTAGAAAGTGATTCTGGTGGATTTACTCCTAGAGGATTTTCTTTTGATGCCACTCAAGGACAATTTGAGCAAATTGCAGCATGGGAAAAATTATTTAAACCTTACTTAATTCATTATTTTGAATTGGGCCATGGAGGTGCAGATATTGGACCACTAAAATCTGGAAAAACAGTTCTTGCTGGATTGGTTCCAGATTCTCAAAGATATTTCGATCATCATCATTCTGAGAATGATACCTTCGATCAGGTAAATAAAAGAGAATTAGAATTAGGAGCAGCAACTATGACTTCCTTGATCTATTTAGTAGATAAGTATGGAATTTCTAATGATTCTACCGATTCTAAATTATAAGTTTATACATCTTTAAATACTAATTCCATTTTAGTTTTCCTTTAAAAAATCTCATCTAGGTTTTCGGAAAATTAAAATGGAATTCGATTTTTGGCCTTGTAAATCCTATTATCTTTGCCACATAATCCCCAAGAAATTGCAACTAACCGCATATACAAAAGAGTTCAAGTATAATTTAAGCATTGCTTTTCCAATAATGATGGGTCAGTTGGGCCATGTTTTGGTTGGCCTTGCAGATAATTTAATGATCGGGCAATTGGGGGCAGCGCCTTTAGCTGCCGTTTCCTTAGGGAATAGTTTGGTGTTTATCGCTTTGTCTTTAGGAATTGGGTTTTCTTTTGCCATTACACCTTTAATTGCTGAAGCAGATGGAGCTTCAAATATTGAAAAGGGGAGAAGCTATTTCCATCACGGAGTGATCTTATGCGCGGTAAACGGAATCTTATTATTCCTTTTACTATTATTAGCTAAACCTATTTTATATCACTTGGATCAGCCGCCAGAAGTAGTTGCTTTAGCAATTCCATATCTCGAAATTGTGGCATTTTCTATGATCCCCCTAATGATATTTCAAGCCTATAAGCAGTTTGCAGATGGCTTGTCTCAAACCAAATATGCGATGTATGCTACCTTACTGGCAAATGTGGTGAACGTGATCTTCAACTTTTTCCTTATTTATGGCTTGTGGATCTTTCCTAGAATGGAACTTAAAGGCGCAGCAATAGGAACACTTATTTCTAGATTTTTTATGGTTTGGTTCCTTTGGGAAGTACTAAGACGAAAGAAAAAATTCAAAGAATATTTTATCTGGAAAAAGAAGGAATTAATAAAATCTGAAATTTTCAAGAGGATCTTAGCTTTGGGGATGCCAACCGCTCTTCAAATGTTTTTTGAAGTCGCCATTTTTACGGGAACCATTTTCCTGGCAGGAACCTTAGGCACCAATCCACAAGCTGCCAATCAAATCGCGCTTAATTTAGCTTCAATGACATTTATGATTGCCGTGGGTTTAGGAGTTACAGCAACTATTCGAGTTTCCAATCAAAAAGGATTGCATAATTACAAAGAGCTTCGAAGAATTGCCTATTCCACCTTTTTACTGGTGTTTTTAATTGAAGCAGTGTTTGCAATTCTCTTTATTTTAATGAAAGATTGGCTACCAACTTTATATATAGATAATGTAGATGTAATTATACTTTCTGCACAACTCTTAGTTGTGGCTGCGTTGTTTCAGCTTAGTGATGGGCTTCAGGTGGTAATTCTTGGTGCTTTAAGAGGATTGCAAGATGTAAAAATACCAACCCTTATTTGCTTTATCGCCTATTGGGTAATTGGCTTTCCAGTTTCAATATATTTTGGAAAGGCAGAACAACTGGGCAGTATGGGAATATGGTTAGGTTTACTGGCAGGATTATCGGCATCTGCTATAATGTTGTATTTTAGGTTTAATTACTTAAGCAAACAACTCATTGTAAAAGCGATATAATTTTATTCTGAATAAATTTTAAAAATTAAAACTATGGAGTTTCCAAAATTTCTATTAGGTGATAATACCGACTTTCCCGATGCTATTTTTGTGGTTCACACCGAGTATCCTCGATTTATAATAAATCTTCAAAATGACGATGTAGAATGGTTAGAGGATTTTGATAAAAGTGATGAAGCTGAATTGGCTACTGAAGCCGAGATCTTAATCACTCAAGCAAATGAATTTTATGATAGAGAAGTTTCTAGATACGACGATTAAAACTGAATGATAGAGAAAATAATAGCATTAGACCAAGAGTTATTCTTATACTTAAACAATCTAGGGACTTCTACTTGGGATCCGTTTTGGTTATTAATTACAGATAAATGGACCGCCATTCCTCTCTATGCTTTTTTGCTCTTTTTAATTTATAGAAGATTCGGAGTTAAAGGAACGCTTATTACTGTGGTGCTCGTGGCATTAATGATCACTTGCACAGATCAGTTAGCCAATCTCTTTAAACACGGATTCGAACGTCCGCGCCCTTGCGGACAACAAGGGGTAATGGAAGCTACAAGATTTATCGCAGTGAGATGTGGCAGATTTGGTTATTTCTCTGCTCATGCTTCCAATTCTACAGCATTGGCAATATTTATTGGAATTTTATTGAAAAGCAAGTATCCAAAGCTGATCTACTTCTTGATGTTTTGGGCAGTTATTGTAGTATATAGTCGAATTTATGTTGGAGTACATTATCCTTTAGATGTACTAACAGGAATGCTTATTGGAACGCTGTTAGCTTTGATCTTCACTTATTTCCATAAGTTGCTTTTCCGGAGATTCAATATCACTTTTTAGTGAGCACGTATAATTTCCGGACTAATCTGCTATTTTGTTTTTTGGATAGATTTGGGTTAAGATCGTAGGTATTTATATACGTGGAATCATAATTTCTGAAATTCCCTATCCATTCGGAATTAGCTTCAGGGGATATTAATATTCCAAATATTTTTTTAGCTTCAGCAGGAAGCTTTTCTTCAGAAGAAACCAAGGGAATAGGTTTTCCATATTCGAAAATGAATTCCGGAAGCGTTCCAGAAGCTTCATATACCTCTAAATTATGCTGTTCTTGATATTGTTTGAGTTGTGAGACATTAGGATTATTTCTATGCGGAGAAATAAGCTTAACCAAAGGAAACCCGAAATTTAGAATTGCGAGGATCATTAAAAATTGCATTCTGAATAATAATTTTGGTTTCTGTTTTACCAACCCGAAAATGATGGTTATTCCAATTATAAGCATCACGATACTAAACAAAATATAACTCGGAGTTTCCTCCCAGATCAAATCGCCAAAGAAATAGAATAATACAAACGGCGCTGCAATTGCAATAATTATGAGCACAGCAAAATTAAGATAGATCGGGAAGCGTTCTATTTTTGATAATTTCCCTTTAAAATTTTTGATGATGTATTCAACATAAAATCCTGTTGTCATTGCAAGGGGAATAAGAACTGGCAGCAGATACCTGCTTTTTTTCTCAGGAATTATTGAAAGTAGGATTAACGATGCAAGCGTCCATATAAAATAAAATTTATAGGCTTTTAGGTTGGAAACTTTTCCTTTTAGATACCAATAGAACAAACCCATAAAAGCTGGGATTGTCCACACTCCGCTTTGCACAAAGAAGCTCCAATAATACCAGATTGGGCGAACATTATAATTAAACCATCTTCCACTTTCTACTTCTGCAATTTCGGCAAAAGCTTCAGCATCGTAATAATGCACAAATAAGATCCACCAAGAACCGGAAGCCAAACCAATTACTAAAAACAACAACAGCGGCTTCCATTTGTATTTTAATTCCGCATACCTGTAAACCCATCCGTAGCTAATTAAAAAGGGAAGAAAAAGCGCATATAAGGAAACTGGACCTTTGCTTAATAAAGAAGCTCCAAAGAATAATCCCGCAACAATGGCATTTAGATACATCCCTTTTTTATTCTGAAAGATTTTAATTAAGAAATAACAGCAACCAATCATGAACGCATGGGTGAAAATATCCCACTGCCCGTCTCTTCCAGAAAACACAATGTAGAAAGAGGTCATTAAGATCAAGGTAGATCCAAACGCGATGTTCTTTTTAATTTCCAGTAAAAGTTGAAGCTTATAAAAAGTAATAATCAAAAAGATCGAAGCTAAGGCGGCGGGTAATCTATAAGCGAATAAATTATCTATCCCCAATGCCCAGGCAGAGATTGCAGATAGCCAAGTTGGTAAAGGCGGTTTTTCGTATCTGGCAGCTTCATTCATTGTGGTGAAGATCCAGTGATCGTGGGTAAGCATCTCTCTGGCAGCAATAAAATTTCTCGCTTCCATAATGTTCACCATAAGCACATCCAGGTTAGAGACAAACACTAAAATGCCTAATATTATTAGCAGTAGAATAGGATAATTCTTATAAAACTGTTTTAGAATTGCCATATAGAATATTGAAATGTGTGAGATTATTATAATTGAATGAAAGCTTATTTCCCTGAAAGGTTCAATAAAAATTTTGCAGCGGCAAAAGGAGTGGTTTCATTGTTTTCTATTGCTTCAAGTTGCTTATTTAATTCTTTTTTGATGGTAGCATCCTTATAAAATCTATTTTTTAAATGCTCATTGATGGTTTGAAGAAGCCAAAATTTATTCTGTTCATGCCTATTCGTCTCAAAGTAGTTGTTTTGATCTACAATCTTTTTAAATTCTAAGATCATTTCCCAAACTTCTTGAATTCCAGTTTCTTCTAATGCACTGCATAAAGTAACTTTTGGTTGCCATTCACTGGCTTTTGGAGGATATAAGTGTAGCGCTCTTTTAAATTCTAATCTGGCATTTTTGGCAGCTTTCAAATTCTCACCATCTGCTTTGTTAATCACAATAGCATCGGCCATTTCTATAATTCCTCTTTTTATTCCCTGAAGTTCATCTCCCGCACCCGCCAATTTCAGTAATAAAAAGAAGTCGGTCATACTATGCACGGTGGTTTCACTCTGTCCAACTCCAACAGTTTCAATTAAAATCACATCGAATCCCGCAGCTTCACATAGAATAATAGACTCTCTTGTTTTTCTGGCTACTCCGCCTAAAGAATCTCCAGATGGAGAAGGACGAATAAAGGCATTTTCCTCGGTCACTAAATTTTCCATTCGGGTTTTATCACCCATAATGCTTCCGTGGGAAACAGAACTGCTTGGATCTACAGCAAGAACTGCCACCTTTTTTCCTTGATTTACTAAATAACTGCCGAAGGCTTCAATAAACGTGCTTTTTCCAACCCCAGGAACCCCAGTAATTCCAATTCTTATAGATCTATGTGCGTAAGGAAGGCAGTTTTCAATTAATTTTTCTGCCAGTTCTTGATGTTCTGCTTGGTTACTTTCAATTAAAGTGATGCCTCTGCTCAATGCAGTTTTATTTCCTTCAAGTAATTTTTTTGCAAGATCTTGATCTGCTAAGAAAGTCTTTCTTGAAGTCTTGATCTTCTCTCGGGAAGCCGGATTAATGTTAGGAGAAGAGGGTATGCTTTGCGATTGATGTAAAGCTGATTTCTTATTGGATTTAGTCAAGACTTAATTGAGATTTATGACAAATTTATGAGCACTTCTTTTGAAGTGTTCCCCATATGTTGGTATCTTCAAATTTAAATAAAATTAATCAAAAATATACAAGATGAAAACATTGTACAAAGCTAAAGTTACTACTTCTGGAGGTCGTGAAGGACATGTGAAAAGTGACGATGGTATTCTAGATATGAGAGTAAGTATGCCAAAAGGAATGGGTGGAAAAGGTGAAAACTTCACTAACCCAGAACAATTATTTGCGGCAGGTTATTCTTCTTGTTTTGGAAGTGCATTACAAGTGGTAGCAAAAAAGCATAAAGTAGATCTAGGCGATTTTAACGTGACCGCGACAGTTAAACTAGGAACTGCAGAGGATGGAAATTTGTTGTTAGCTGTTGTCCTGGATTCTTACATTCCGGGTGTAGATATAGAGACTGGGGAGAAGCTAGTGAACGATGCACACGAAATATGCCCTTACTCTAGAGCTACAAGAGATAATATTAATGTTACTCTAAATTTAATGTTGGACGAATAAGAAAGTTCGAACCAAAAATTAGTTAGTTGAAGAAGAGGTTGTTTAAATCAAGATTCAATTAAAAGGTCTAAATGTCTAGGCAGTTTAATTAAGTTTGAAATTTAAATAACCTTTTTATCTTTTAATAGGTAGTGTAACTTTGGTCTTATCCCAAGCTAGATTAAAAAGAACCAGTTCGTTCGCTTTTTCGAAATACATACTGAATTGCTCTAATGGTTCTTGCAGAGTACGAGTTGGCACTTCTACTACAAGCACATCAAATTCTTCTTCCCGATATGCTTTTTTCTCTAAATTAATTCCCCAAGGATACATTTTGGAATTAAAGATCACTTTCCATGAATTTTCCATAGGAATGGTCCATAACGTATAAGTTCCTTCCTTTAAAAGTGAACCATCTACAAAAATATCTGAATTGGTAGTAAATGTAGTTGCTTCGTTAGCACCTGTTCTCCAAACTTCATTATATGGAACTAAGCTTCCAAAAATTGCTCTTTCCTTTTTATATGGCCTATTGTAAACAACTTCCATTTTAAGAGAACCATCAGAATAAGTGCTACTATCTTCGGGACTGTAAGCCTTTGTTGAATACCGCCAAAATAAAAAACCAGCAATTAGCAAAATTAATATTCCAATTACAACCTTAACAAGTACAGAATCTGAAAGTTTCATAGTTACCTATCCATTTTTAAAAGTTTTTCTAAAATTATGCCAATTGCAGTAATTTAAAGGTTTTTGTATTGCTTTAATTTCTAATTGGAATGGAATACAAATCAATTTCAGAAAAAAAACTGTAATTTTTGCAACACATTATATTTTCCTTCGTCTTTGAAGTGATAACCAACTAACCAATAGTAGATTTTGTTAAAGCATAAACTCATAGAAGATTGTTTGGCCAATAACAGAAAAGCGCAATTACAGCTGTATAACAGTTATTGCGATGGAATGTTTATAGTAGCCAGCAGATTTTTAAGAGACTCGGCAGAAGCCGAAGATGCCATGCAAGAAGGTTTTATAAAAGCCTTTGCAAAACTTCATCAATTTTCGGGGGAAGTAACTTTTGGGGCATGGTTAAAAAAGATAGTGATCAATAAATGTCTAGATCACCTAAAAGCTAAAAAGTTAGAATATGTTGCGATGAATGAGCAGCTTTTGGAAAAGGTAGAAGACGATGATACCGATTGGCAGGTAGAAGATGAAATTGGCGTGGAGCAGGTAAAAGCTGAAATTAAGGATTTACCCGAAAAATATAAATATCCGCTGATGCTTTATTTAATTGAAGGTTATGATCATGAGGAGATATCGGAAATATTAACCATCACTCAAGTTGCATCAAGAACCTTGGTGCACAGAGGAAAAAAGAAATTGCAAGAGAAATTAAAAGTATTAAGAAATGGGACGAGATATTAGAGAGCTTTTTAAGAATGATGAGGCTTGGACTTCAGATAAACTGGGCAAGGGGCATGCAAAACGCTTTGAAGCTAAGTTGCAGAAAGCGCTCCCTCAGCAAAAAGCAACCAACAAATTTGCGTTTTTGAAGATCGCGGCAATTTTTATTGCAATTATTGGGATAGGCGCCTTCTTTATAAACAACGAAACTTCAATTAATAACAATTCTCCGGTTGTGAGCACACCAGAAGTTAAGGAAGAAAATAAAGTTGTCCCTGCAAAAGAAATTCAGCTAAGTGAAGTTTCTCCAGAATTTAAGAAAATAGAGAATTACTATTTAGCGGGAATAAATATAGAGCTTGCAAAATTAGAAATAAATCCTTCAAATAAAGCCTTAATAGACTCTTTTATGAGCAAAATGGCAGAACTTAATAATGAATACAAACGTTTGAATACCGAGTTTAATGAGAACGGTCCTAACGAGCAAACTATTGAAGCCATGGTCGAAAATCTTCAATATCGTTTAGATCTTTTATATAAGCTTAAGAATAAATTAAATGAAATTAAACAATCTAAAAATACACGAAATGACAACAATAAAGTCTAATATAATACTGCTGCTTTGCTTGATGTTCTCTTTAGGGATCACGGCGCAAAATAAGAAGCTGGACAAGAGTTATAAAACTAAGGCAGATGTTAGCATTCGCATAGATTCTAAATACACCAATGTAATCGTTGAGAATTGGGATAAGAATGAAGTGAGTATTGAAGCTTATCTGGAAGCTGGAGATCTAAAAGGAGAAGAGCTTAAGAATGCTTTAAATTCTTGGAAATTGGAAACCTCGGGAACTTCAGATAAAATTGAAATAAACTCCAGTGGAGGAAATTCAATGAATATGAGCATGAATTTTTCTTCCTTAAACGAATCTTTAGGTGGCTTGAGTGATCTATTAGGCCCAATGATGACAGAGATGATTGCGCCAATGTTAGAAAATATAAGCAAGAATCCTTTGCCAAGTGAATTCTATGAGAAAATGGGAAATATGGATTTCGATTATGATGCTTATAAGAAGGATGGTGATAAGTATATGGAGAAATGGGAGCAAAAGATGGAGAAGAATTTCGGGAAAGACTTCGAAAAATCTATGGAAAAATGGGCTAAACAATTCGAGAAGAATTCTGAAGTTTGGGAAAAAGATTTTGAAGTAAAAATGGAAGCTTGGGGCGAAAATTTTGAAAAGAAGTTTGGGAAAGACATGGAGAAATGGGGAGAAGATTTTGGGAAGAAAATGGAAACATGGGGAGAGAATTTTGGTAAAGACATGGAAGCTACCCAAAATATGAAAGAAATTGGAAACAATACAGGTAGATCATCTTCTCAAGGGAAACGAGTTATAAAAATAAAAATGCCTAAAAATGCCAAATTGGATGTAGATGTGAGATATGGGGAATTAAAATTAGGCGAAAGAACCACCAATTTAAAAGCAAATCTTTCACACACCAATTTTACGGCAAACATTATAGATGGTGAGAACACTCAGGTAAAAGTTTCTTATAGTCCAATAAGTATTAGTCAGTGGAATTATGGAGTTTTAAAGACGAACTATGTAGAGAATTGCGAGATAGGGAAGGCGAAGAGTATTAAGCTAGTTTCTAATTCTAGCGATGTTACTATAAAAGAGATCACAGAGACAGGAATACTTTCTGGTACTTTTGGAGAATTAGCTGTGGGAAAACTGGGAGCAGGTTTTAAAAATTTGGATATCACTTTAGAGAATAGCGATCTAAGACTTTCTTTGCCGAGTGCACCGCTTAATTTTAATTATAACGGCACCCAAAGTAATATAGAATATCCGAAGTCAAGCTCTATAAAATCTACAAAATCTTACGATAATGAGATCTTGAATGGCTACTATAAATCTAAGGATGGAAATGGAAGTGTTAACATAAATGCAAGTTTTAGTGACGTGTATATAAAATAAGTTATTTTTGAAAAAAATAGCACGATGCCTACTTCCGATTTTTCAGTATTTCTAAATGAATGCACCACAGAATTCACACCTGTATTAGATAAAGTCTTTACTAAGAAAGATTTTATACATATCGATCTTTCTGAAACCAATGAAAAAATAAGGGAAATGCCAATTCCATCGGCGGTTGCGGTAAAAGATTTTATAGATGGTTATGTTTCCTCTAAAAAGTCAAAAGTGGCTTATGGCGGGTATAACGAAAAGCGCAATCTTTATCAACGCAGTGTTATCTTTAATAATGATGCTTCACCTTCAACAAGAAATATTCATATAGGATTAGATCTTTGGGCAGAAACAGGAACCGCGGTTTTAGCGGCATTAGATGGAACTGTTCATAGTTTTCAGAACAATGAAGGATTTGGGAATTATGGACCAACAATTATCTTAGAGCACAATCTAGACGACAGAACCTTTTTCACCCTTTATGGCCATTTGAATATGGAATGCTTAAAAAATCTGAGTTTCGGGCAAATCGTTGAAGCAGGGGATAAGATAGGTGCTTTGGGTGGTCCAAAGGTAAATGGAGATTATGCTCCGCATCTGCACTTCCAGATCATAGAAGACATTCAAGGATTTACAGGAGATTATCCTGGAGTTGCTTCCGCAGATAAATTAGATTTCTATTTGAATAATTGTCCAGATCCTAATTTACTCCTGAAAATAGGTTAGACAAGAACTTTTTAAATTTCAAACTAAACAAACTATTCTTTTTTGGTCTTCAAAAACCAGGCAACAGCTGCTGCAGTTACCACTCCCATTACTAAAGCTCCGAAGGTAGCTTGAATGATATAGGATTTCAGGTTAAAATAAGCTTCTGCTTGTTCCTGCTTCATAGTAGTATTTTCTACGGT
>CAZWSP010000090.1:13404-13776 GCA_964636585.1 uncultured Antarcticibacterium sp. | reverse complement strand
CAGCTTCCTGCCCAGTTATTTTGAGTGATTAAAGCCACTTTAGGAGTTAGAGTTTTTTCCCCTTCATATAAATAAGGATTTGTGGCTTGAGAATAATTTGCACCTGCATAAACTGAAATCGCAGGAATTAAAGTTTTCCATTTAAATCTTTGATTCGCTTTCCAGCTATATAAATTCGGCTTGTCTGGTTCAACAGTTTTAATAGGATCGTAAATTAAATACTTCAACCCAAGGGTATTTGTTTTAAAATTTCGGATGTTATAATCATAACTGGTTCCTCCAACATTCATGACCTTATTGTTGTCTTCAAAAGAACCAATTAAACTAATTTCTAAAGCTTCAAACAAGAATCCGTATCTCAAAGCATAATCT
>CAZWSP010000090.1:0-13394 GCA_964636585.1 uncultured Antarcticibacterium sp. | reverse complement strand
TGATTGTCGCTCCCATAATATCCACCTGCCTCTAATTGAATTACACCTGTTCCTACTGAAAATGCTCCTTGAGAAGCTCCTGGTCTATTCGAGTTTATTGTTTCAGTATATTGAGCCTGAGCAATAAAGCCGCCAGAAATAAACAAGAATATAAATAATATATATGGTTGAAAGTATCGCATAATTGAAGTTGTTAGTGTGATCAAATATAGAAGATTTTATTATTTTTTTAGGATATAAATACCCAATTTGTCTAGTCATAATAGTAATTTTGCATAAACTGAAGGAAAAATGTACGAAGCTTCATTTCAAAGTATTTTAAAAACGGTATTAATAATCCTATTGATATATTTTGGTTTCAAGATCTTTATAAGATGGTTTGGACCCTTAATTTTAAAATATTTTTTAAAGCGAATTGGAAGTAATATTCAACAACAATTCAATTCGCGAACACAGCCAAACACTTCTAAAAAGGCGGATGTGAAAATTGAAAAAAAACCGGGAGAAGGCTTAAAATCTAATAAAAAAGTAGGGGAGTACATAGATTACGAAGAAATTGATTAATTTTCGTGCCTATTAAATTCGTTCTATGTTTAGATCTTTAAAAGGTTTGTTGCCACATCTTTTAGTGGTTGTTGGTTTCATAATTATATCTCTAACTTATTTTAGTCCTGTTCTACAAGGAAAAGAAATTTTCCAAAGCGATATTGTACAATATACTGGGATGGCTAAGCAGCAAAACGATTTTAGAGCTGCAACTGGCGAAGAAACCTATTGGACAGATGCTGCCTTCGGTGGAATGCCAACGTATCAATTAGGGGCACATTATCCGCATAATTATATAAAGAAATTAGATTCGGCATTGCGATTCTTACCAAGGCCTGCAGATTATCTTTTCCTATATTTTATAGGATTTTATCTTTTACTTATTTCCTTAAAGCTCGATTATAAATTATCATTCTTAGGCGCACTTGCCTTTGGTTTTTCCACATATCTTATTATTATTCTAGGAGTAGGGCACAATGCTAAGGCGCATGCTATTGCCTATATGCCGGCGGTTCTTGCAGGAATTCTACTCTGCTTCAGAAGTAGATATCTTTTAGGGTTTATAGTATTGGCTTTTGCTATGGCTCTCGAAATTGGTGCAAATCATTTCCAAATGACTTATTATCTATTGCTTCTGGTTTTAATAATTGGGTTGGTCTATTTAATAGATGCTTTCAGAAAAAAACAACTTCCGCATTTCTTTAAAGCTTTAGGTGTTATGGTGGTCGCGGTGATAATTGCCGTGGGAACCAATGCAACCAATTTAATGGCTACTCAGGAATACACGCAATTTAGTACCAGAAGTGATTCTGGCTTATCTATATCTCCTGAAGGAACAGAGAAGAAAGCCTCTGGTTTAGATTATGAATATATTACCGAATATAGCTATGGTATTTTAGAATCTTTCAACCTGTTTATTCCTCGATTTATGGGTGGATCTAGTTCAGAAAAACTAGATCAAGATTCCGCAATGTATGGGCAATTATTAAAAATGGGTGCTTCTACTGCGCAAGCAAAAGATTTTGCAGATAGTGCTCCAACCTATTGGGGAGATCAACCATTTGTGGGTGCTCCGGCTTATATTGGTGCTTCAATAATATTCTTATTTGTATTTGCTTTGTTCTTGATCAAAGGCAGATTAAAATGGTGGATAGTAGGAGGGACGTTACTTTCTTTGGTATTATCTTGGGGAAAGAATTTCGGATTTGTAACCGAATTCTTTATCGATTATGTTCCGTTATACGATAAATTTAGAGCGGTATCGTCTATTCAGATCTTATTAGAATTATGTATTCCTATACTTGCAGTTTTTGGACTATATAAACTTTTCAATGAATTTGATGGAAAGGAAGATAAGTTAGAATCGTTAAAATGGGCAACCATTATAACAGGCGGATTGGCTTTAGCATTTTTGTTATTTAAATCGGTGTTTTTTAACTTTAGTGGTGGAAGTGATTCAGTTTACAATGAACAAATGGGAGTAGAGTTTGTGAGAGCTTTAAAGGACGACAGAATGTCAATCTTTACTGCGGACACCCTTAGATCTTTAGTTTTAGTTTTAATAGCTGCTGGATTTATTTTTGGCTATTTAAAAGAATTAATCACTAAGAATATTGCCATTTTAGGTTTTATATTCCTTATCCTTTTCGATCTTGTTGGTGTAGATAGAAGATATGTGAATAGTGACGATTTTGTTGCGGCAAGGGTAATGAAAGCGCCTTTTCAAGAATCTGCTGCAGATCAAAATATTTTACAAGACACTGGTCACTATCGAGTTTTCGATCTTTCTGAAAGTCCTTTCAATACAGGTAAAACTTCCTATTATCACAATTCTATTGGTGGTTATCACGCTGCGAAACCTGGAAGAATGCAGGATCTTTATGATTTTTATATTTCGAAGAACAACATTAAAATATTGAATCTATTAAATGTAAAATATATTATAGTTCCAACTAAAGAAGGAGCGGTTGCACAACAAAATCCAGATGCTTTAGGAAATGCTTGGTTCGTGAACAACGTGAAATGGGTAAACAGTCCAGATGAAGAGATCTTGAGCCTCGCAGATGCAGACTTAAGCAATACCTTGGTTGTTAATTCTGAATATAAAGAGCAATTAAAATTTAATACGATTGCAGATTCTACTGCAAGCATTGAACTTACAAAGTATCAACCGAATCATTTAGAATACAAATCTAATTCATCTAGCGAGCAAGTAGCTGTTTTTTCTGAAATGTATTACGAACATGGTTGGAATGCGTATGTAGATGGTAAAGAGGTCCCACATTTTAAGGTAGATTATGCTTTAAGAGGAATGAACGTTCCTGCTGGTGAACATTCAATTACCTTTAAATTTGAGCCACAAGTAATAAAAATGGGAAGCGGAATTTCCTTGGTAAGTTCTATTCTTCTGGCTTTATTATGCCTTGGCGGATTGGCATATTCTTATAAAAAGCGCGATTAAAGCAATCTCGATCACCGATTCTTAAAGTGCTACTATGAAAAAGGTTTTAATAATTACGTATTATTGGCCACCCGCGGGAGGTCCCGGAGTGCAACGCTGGTTGAAATTCGCCAAATATTTGCGTGATTTTGATATTGAACCAATTATTTATACTCCGGAAAATCCAGATTATCCAATTATAGACACTTCTTTATTAAATGAAATTCCGAATGGAATTACGGTTATCAAAAAACCAATCTTTGAACCTTATTTCTTTGCGAAGCTTTTTTCAAAAAAACAGACCTCAAAAATTAGCAGCGGTATTATTGAAGATGCTACGGAGCAAGGTTTTTTGCAAAGAGCATTTCTATATATTCGGGGGAATTATTTTATACCGGATGCAAGAAAATTCTGGGTAAAACCTTCGGTTAAATTTCTGAAAACTTATTTAAAGGAGAATTCTATAGATGCTATTATCACTACAGGTCCTCCACATAGTTTGCATCTTATTGGACTAGAACTGAAAACGTCTGAAACTATAAAATGGATCGCCGATTTTCGAGATCCTTGGACGGAAATTGGGTATCATAAAAAACTGAAGCTATCTGCTTCAGCTGAAGCTAAACACATACAATTAGAAACTGCTGTTCTAAATTCTGCAGACAAAATAATTACCACTAGTTTTAAAACTAAAGAAGAATTCAGCAACAAAACTACGAAACCAATAACAGTAATCACGAATGGATATGATGAGGAGATTACTGAAAAAATTCAGTTAGATAAGAAATTTACGATTTCTCATATTGGATCCTTACTTTCAGAAAGAAATCCTGAAAACTTATGGAATGTTTTAAAAGAGCTGATAAAAGAAAACGAAGATTTTGCAAAAGACCTTCAGTTAAAATTAGTTGGTAAGGTAAGTGAAGCCGTGATTAGAGCTATAAAAAATCATGGTTTAGATCCGAATCTAGAACTTGTAGGATATGTTTCACATCAAGAAGCAAATAAGTTGCAGCGATCGTCCCAGGTTTTACTTTTAATCGAGATAAATTCTGAAGAAACCAAGGGAATTATACCAGGAAAGGTGTTTGAGTATTTGGCTGCAAAGCGACCAATTATTGCGATAGGCCCTGAAAATTGGGATGTGAATGAAATAATAACAGAAACCTCTTCGGGTAATTCATTTGTTTATCAAGATCACGAGAATTTGAAAGCTCAAATCTTTAAATATTATTTAGAATATAAACAGGGAACTTTAGAAATTGCTTCTAAAAATATTGAGAAATATAGTCGAAGAAATTTAACTTCAGCGCTTACTAAACTTATAAAAGAATTTTAAAATAGAATGGGTGTAATCATAAAACAGTCTTTTAAAAACATGATCACAACCTATTTTGGGTTTGGTATTGGTGCTGTTAATACCTTGTTCTTGTTTACCTATTTCTTGGAAAAAGAATATTACGGGTTGGTGAGTTTCTTACTATCTGCTGCCAATCTTTTGTGGCCTTTTATGGCTTTCGGAGTTCATAACACCTTGGTTAAATTTTACACTTCTTATAAGACCAATGCTGAAAAGGATAAACTTTTAAATCTCATTTTACTTTTACCATTTGGAGTTTCCATAGTGATGGGATTAATTGGTGTTTTTAGTTATACTTGGCTTCTAGATTATTTTGACGCCGGGAACGAGTTGGTAAAACCATATATATGGCTCATTTTTGTAATTGCTTTTGCCACGGCTTATTTCGAAATATTCTTTGCATGGTCTAAAGTGAATTATCAAAGCGTCTTCGGAAATTTTATGAAAGAGGTTTTCCATAGAATTTGCATTACAATCTTACTTTTTCTGGTTTACTTTTCTGTAATAAGTGTTGAGTACTTTATATATGCAATGATGATGGTTTTTGTAATTAGAGCTATCGCAATGCAACTTTATGCATTTTCATTGTACAAACCTTCCTTCACGTTATCGCTCCCAGCAAATTCAAATACGGTTTTAAAATATTCGGCCTTAATTTTAATTGCTGGGTCTGTCGCCACCATTTTATTGGATCTAGATAAGGTAATGATAGAACATTATCTTCCTATAGAGAATGTAGCTATCTATGGAATTGCTGTTTACATTGCTACGGTGATCTCTGTACCGCAGAAAGCGATGCATCAGATAATTCATCCACTTACCGCAGACTTACTAAACAGTGGTGATAAAAGCTCTCTAAAGGATCTCTACAAGCGTAGTTCTTTAACATTGTTAGTTGTAAGTGCTATAATTTTCGTGCTTATCATCGTAAACATCAATGAACTTTATAAATTGATTCCGGCAGAATATCAAATAAGTGCCTTTATCGTTTTGTTACTTTCTCTGGTTAAGCTCTTTGATAATATGTTGGGAAATGTGAATAGTATTTTATTCAATTCAGACTATTACCGAATTGTGTTAGTTTTTGGAGTAGTACTTTCTGTTGTTGCTTTTGTATTCAATTTAATATTAATTCCGGAGTATGGAATTTTAGGTGCGGCAGTAGCCAGCTTTTTAGCTTTTGCAGTTTATAATATCTCCAAGTTGTTAATTGTATTCAATAAGTTTAAAATGCAACCTTTTACCTTGGACACCATGTATATTTTGATATTTGTCGCTGGTCTAACTGTAGCTTTCTACTTTTGGGAATTCCAATTCCACCCAATTGTAAACATCGTTCTAAAATCTATTATTGTGACTATAATATATATTGCAGTTGCTCTTAGATTTAATTTTTCTGAAGATGTAAATCAGTTAGTAAGAAAATACTGGAAGTACTAAGAATCGGTTGTGTAAAATTTTATGTGAAACAGGAACAAATAAAAATCCCCACAACATTTTTCAATGCTAATGGAGATTTTCTAACTAACCAACCAAAAAAAATTAAAACTATTTATTTCATTTTAGAACTTCTACCATTTCCTCTTGAAGAAGTAGCGGTTCTTGAATCTCTTGATGTATCTGAACTTCTACTTGTTCTAGAAGCTTCTACCTTTCTAGTATTCGGAACTCTTTCTACAGCTTTAGCCGAATTTGAATTTCCTTGACTTCTTCCTCTTTGAACTGTTGTACTTCTCTGCGGAGTACTTGTTCTTGCATTTTCTGAAGCTTTAACCGTTTTAGATTCTTGTATTCTAGAAGTATTAGTTCGAGCATTATTGGTGTCTCGTTCTCTTGAAACTGTTGTCTGATTTGGAACTGTTCTTATTTCCTTAGTAATAACTCCAGAATTTACACTATTGGAAGAACGCACTGAGGTATTAGCTCTCTGAGAAGAAGAAATTTGGTTTCTAGAAGAACTCCTAGGGTCTGAACTTCTTTCCATCTTCTTATTACCGTTATCGTCTCTATTCACTCTTGCTGAAGAATTCTTAGTGGCAACACCAGTATTTCTTCTTCCTATATTTTCTGAAGATCTAGTAGCTGGTTTATCAATTCTAACTTCAGATGTTCTTCTTCCATTATGATATACTACATTTTCATTTTGTGGTCTGTAGTAATCCTTTTTGTTCTTGTAGTGATGTTTGTTGCTCTTATAATAGGAAACATACTGTCCATAGTTCATTCGAACTGGTTCGTAGTAAGATCTGTAAGGCTGATAGTAAACAACTCTATAAGCATCTGATGGTCTATCATAATATTTATGCCATGGTTGATACACGTATTGTCTATTATTGTTATTGATATATCCTAAGTAATTGATAGGTCTATTAAGGTTGTTATATCTCACGTTTAGACCTCCAACTCTAGAAACAAGTCCATTTCTATTATAATCTACATCTACACGTCCAGCTTGAGTGATTCTTCCATAATAATCATAATAAACAGGAACATTCTCTATTTGAACTACAGCTCCATAATCGTCATACTGCACGTAAGGATCATAGTTGTATCCTGAATTATAACTTATATTCGATCTAGGATTTGACCACTGATTAGAATTACGAGTGAATTGAGGATTATAATAAAAGTCGAATTCTCCATTCGGATAAACTGCGAATTCCACTCCACCCTCTACAAAAATGAAAGATTCTCCATAATTCTTAACAGGGTATGAACTAGAATTACTTGTAGAATTGGCCGAGGCCGACCAACCAACGAAGAGCAGGGCAAAAAAAAGTGCTAAATTTTTCATAGGGGTGATTTTAGGTTATACAATTAATTTTAGTTGGATGTAGTTATTTCAACTATTACAAACGGCGTGCCAAATTCTAGGTAGTTTCCCCTATACTTTTTGTTATTTAAAACATTTAACAATGAGTTTAAATTTCATCTACCTAGTAATCAGTTAGATACATAGGCGATAATTTAAAGTTTTTCCTTCAGAAATGGAGCGGTATAGGATTTCTTGTTCTTCGAAACCTCTTCTGGAGTTCCTTCTGCAATAAGATAACCTCCATTTTCTCCTCCGTCCAATCCAAGGTCTATAACATGATCTGCACATTTAACAAGATCCATATTATGCTCTATTACAATTACGGAATGTCCTTTATCTAAAAGTGCGTTAAAAGATTTTAATAATTTCTGAATATCATGAAAGTGTAATCCTGTAGTTGGTTCATCAAAAATGAACAATGCCTTTTCCTTAGTGATCCCTTTTACTAAAAATGAAGCTAACTTAATTCGTTGTGCTTCTCCACCAGATAAGGTAGAACTGCTTTGGCCAAGTTGTACATATCCCAATCCTACATCCTGAAGCGGTTTCAGTTTTTTCGTGATCTTGGTTTCTTCATTTGTTTTGAAAAATTCGATCGCTTCATTAATGGTCATTTTTAAAACATCATCAATATTTTTTTCAGCAAAATGAACTTCTAAAACTTCCTTTTTAAATCGTTTTCCTTTACAAGTTTCACATTCCAAATGCACATCGGCCATAAATTGCATTTCAATGGTAACTTCTCCTTCACCTTTACAGGTTTCACATCTTCCACCATCCACATTAAAAGAAAAGTGTTTCGCTTTAAACCCACGTATTACAGATAATTTCTGATTGGCAAATAGATTTCTTATATCATCATAGGCTTTAATATAAGTTACCGGATTAGAACGGGAAGATCTACCAATTGGATTTTGATCTACAAATTCTATAGATTTTGTATTCTCATATTTTCCTTTAATATCAGAAAATTGTCCTGCTTTCTCTCCATAGCCGCCAATACTTTTTTGAAGTGCAGGATAAAGGATCTTTTTAACCAGGGTACTTTTACCACTTCCAGAAACTCCTGTAACTGCGGTAAAAACTCCTAATGGAAAAGTGACATCTATATTCTTTAAATTGTTCTCACGAGCTCCGGTAATAGTAACATATTGTTTAGAAGTTCTTCGTTTCGAAGGAACTTCAATCTTCATGCTTCCATTTAGATATTTGGAAGTAAGTGAATTTGCTTTAAGGATCTGTTTAAAATTTCCGACGGCAACAACTTCACCACCATGGGTTCCAGCTTCAGGTCCTATATCGATAATCTCGTCTGCTTCTCGCATAATATCTTCATCATGCTCTACCACGATCACCGTATTTCCTAGATCTCTTAAATTTTTTAAAACCTGAATTAGCTTCTTTGTATCGCGTGGATGTAGCCCAATAGAAGGTTCATCTAAGATATACATAGAACCAACTAAGCTACTTCCTAAGGAGGTGGCAAGATTTATACGTTGAGATTCTCCTCCAGATAAGGTATTAGATTTTCTGTTAAGCGTTAGATAGTCTAAACCAACGTTAGATAAAAATTGAAGTCGGTTATTGATCTCTGCCAATAAGCGCTTAGCTATTTGGGTATCATATTCATTAAGTTCTAATTTGCTAAAGAAATCTCGAACCTTGTCCATTGGTTTTTCTACTAGATCTGTGATCGTGGCTCCACCAATTTTCACGTAGTTCACTTCTGGACGTAGACGTTTGCCTTTACAAACGGTACATTTAGTTTTTCCTCTATATCTGGATAACATTACTCGATTCTGGATCTTATACGCCTTAGACTCCAAAAATTCGAAAAACGTATTAAGTCCTTCAAAATGAGAATTTCCTGTCCAGATCAAGTCTTTTTGTTCCTGAGTTAATTCGAAATATGGTTTGTGTATGGGAAATTTGAACTTGTGAGAATTATTAACTAATTGATCTCTGTACCAGCTCATACTTTCGCCTCGCCAAGGGAAAATTGCGTTTTCATAAACAGATAATGCTGTATTTGGAATTACCAGATCTTCATCTATACCTATAACATCTCCATATCCCTCACATTTAGGACAAGCTCCATACGGATTATTAAAACTGAACAAATGCACATTCGGTTCCAAAAATGTGATCCCGTCTAATTCAAACTTATTGCTGAAATGCCGAAGCTTATTATCTGATAAACTCTGAAGATATAATTCACCTTTTCCCTCAAAAAATGCAGCCTGTGAGGCATCTGCTAATCTGTTATAAAAATCTTCATCATCTTTCGTAACTACTCGATCTACAACTAAGGATACCTCTTCAACTTTAAGTTTATCCAGATCAGTTTCATCTATTCTAACTACATCTTCTTTAACTTTTATTCGGCTATAACCTTGCTGAAGCAATACATTCAGTTTCTCCTTCAATTCTCTTCCTTCTTCTAGATGAATAGGGGAGAGCAACAACATTTTCTCTTCTTCGGGAAATGATTTTACATAATTAGTAACATCTGAAACCGTATCCTTTTTAACTTCATCTCCAGAGATAGGGGAATAGGTTTTGCCAATTCTGGCAAATAGAAGCTTCAAATAATCATAAATTTCTGTAGAAGTTCCCACGGTAGATCGTGGATTTGTAGAATTTACCTTTTGTTCAATCGCAATTGCCGGTGCAATACCTTTAATGTAATCTACTTTCGGTTTATTTAATCGACCTAAAAACTGACGAGCATAAGAAGATAAACTTTCTACATATCTACGCTGCCCTTCAGCATATAGCGTATCAAAAGCTAAACTAGACTTCCCAGAGCCTGAAAGGCCTGTAATCACTACTAGTTTATTGCGAGGAATGACAACATCAATATTTTTTAAATTATGAAGTTTTGCTCCTTTTATTATTATGTTTTCCTTGGGATTAACCTTTGAAATATCTACTGCCATGTGTATGATGTGATAAATAAAACGCAAAGGTACTCAATAACAATCAGTGTGAAAAGTGAACAAATTCTATATGATTTGTTAAAAAATAAGCATTTAGTTTGTCTATGTTAAAAATATGTTGCTATATTTGAAGCGTCAACGAACAATCTAAAAATCTATTGCCTATTGCATAAAGTTACTTTTTAAGTTAAAAAACCTAACCTGATGGTATTCTCAAATACCTGATAATAAAGTAACTATTATGGATTATAATATGGCGACTGATGCTTCGTTAGTGCAAGAATATATTCATGGAAATGAAAAAGCACTATCTACTCTAATCACAAGGCACCAACAACGTATTTACAGTTTTATTTATTCCAAGGTTTTTGATAAAGACATTTCACAAGATGTTTTTCAGGATACTTTTATCAAGGTGATCAATACCTTGAAGCGCGGTAAATACAACGAAGAAGGTAAATTTTTACCTTGGGTCATGAGGATCGCTCATAATTTGGTGATAGATCATTTTAGAAAAAATAAAAGAATGCCAATGTTTGAAAACAAAGGTGACTTTAATATTTTTTCGGTATTAAGTGATGACGAATTAAATATTGAAAAGCAATTAATAAAAGATCAAATTGAATGTGATGTTCAGGAATTGATTAAGGAATTACCAGAAGATCAGTTAGAAGTTTTAACCATGCGTATTTATAAAGACATGAGTTTTAAGGAGATTTCGGAAGCTACTGATGTAAGTATTAATACCGCATTAGGTAGAATGAGATATGCCTTAATTAATTTAAGAAAAATTATAGAAAAACATAACCTTATTTTAACAAATTAATTTGCAATAAGTAGAATGTAATAGCGTTCTCCATTTAAACTAACACATAGCAGACCAAATGGAGCACCTTTACACTAAACCTTCGAAAGAAGAACAATTGAAAAATTTGAACCCTACAAAAGATACAATTCAGTTTCTTTTGAATTACTCAAAAGCCTTGCGTATTACTAAATACAAGCAAATGGATTTTGAAATGATCTTAAATTAAACGAAAAGCCTGCAATTTGCAGGCTTTTTTTTATTTTCTATTTTAATCGTTATTTTTTATGATAACTATCTAAAACACTTTTTCTTCCAATTGTTTTGGTAATTATATCTTTCTCTAGATCCCAAGCGCGAGCCGGAGAATATTCTCTCCCATAATAAATTATTTGTAAATGAAGTTTATTCCAAGTTTCCTCTGGAAATAATCTTTTAGCATCTTTTTCTGTCTGAACCACATTTTTTCCATTGGTTAAATTCCATCTATACATTAATCTATGGATATGAGTATCTACAGGAAAAGCGGGTATTCCAAAGGCTTGAGACATTACAACACTAGCAGTTTTATGGCCAACAGCTGGTAATGCTTCCAAAGCTTCAAAACTTACTGGAACTTCTCCATTATGCTTATCTAATATAATATGGGACAACCCATGAATTCCTTTAGATTTCATAGGTGATAAACCAACAGGTTTAATGATCTCTCTAATTTCCTCTACACTCAGCTTAATCATGTCTGTAGGATTGTCTGCTTTTGCAAATAGGAGCGGAGTTATTTGATTAACCTTTACATCTGTACTTTGCGCCGACATTAAAACTGCAATAAGTAACGTATAAGGATCTTTATGGTTTAACGGGATTGGAACTTCAGTATAAATTTCATTTAACGTATCTATAACGAACTGTACCCTTTCCTTTTTATTCATAATGCTTAAATTTAAAGCTAAAATAACAATTATGAGTAAATTAAAAATAGGAGATAAGGCTCCACAGTTTTCTGTAAAAGATCAAGATGGAAATACCATCAATCTATCCGATTATGAAGGTAAGAAAGTTGTGTTGTTTTTTTATCCAAAAGCAAGCACTCCAGGATGTACTGCAGAGGCCTGTAATTTGAGAGATAATTGGGAGCACTTTAAAGCCCAAGGATATCAAATTCTAGGTGCAAGTGCAGATAGCGAGAAAAGACAAACCAACTTTAAGGAAAAGTATGATTTGCCTTTTCCATTATTGGCAGATGAGGAAAAAGAAGTTATCAATGCTTATGGCGTTTGGGGTCCAAAGAAATTTATGGGAAAGGAATATGATGGTATTAACCGAACTACTTTTGTCATAGATGAAAAAGGTAAGATAGAAGACATTATTGAAAAGGTAAAAACAAAAGATCATACGGCGCAAATTCTAAAATAGAATATGTTTAAAACCGAAGAACCCACTAAGATGACTGCTCATATTAGTGGGCTCTTATTTTATATCGATATAGGGTCTATTTTTCTACTCGCTTAATTAATTGAATAAATGCTTTATTCTCGCAATTCTCAATTTGTAATTCGAATTCATTTTCTTTATACTCTTCGGTTATGAAGTAAATTTTACAAGGCTTTCTATCTGTTTCGCTTTTACCAAAATCTACATTTCCACCATCTAAAACAGTAGAAATAAAAGAAGTATCTATATTGTTTGATTGAAAAAACCCTAGAGCTTCATCAGAGATCACCCGTTCTTTGATCCTTATATTTTTTAAGGTTCTGGCATTTGGGGAGTAGTCACAAGAAGCTTTTTTACCACCTAGGAAAAACATAAGGATTCCGATTCCCATGATCAAACCGATTGAGAAAAAACCTAATCTTTGAAGAAAATTCATGTATTAAAATATAAGTAAATTGATATCACGGTAAGAAAGATCGAACCAGTCTGCAATAGATTTATTGGTTAAAATTCCGTGGTAAAAATACAACCCATTTCTCAAACCTTTGTCATATCGTAAGGTATTTTCCAAACCTCCTTGTTCTGCTATGTGCAATAAGTAAGGTGTGAAAATATTACTAATAGAAACTGAAGCGGTTCTAGCATACCTGGAAGGAATATTGGGTACACAGTAATGTATTACTCCATGTTTTCTGAAAATAGGATTATCGTGCGTGGTAATTTCACTGGTTTCTACACAACCTCCCATATCTATACTAACATCTATTATGATAGCACCATTTTTCATGCATTCTACCATTTCTTCTGAAATTAGAATAGGAGATCTGTTTCTTCCCCTAATAGCTCCAATTACTACATCACAGCGTTTTAATGCTTTTAATAAGTTTTTTGGCTGAATGGTGGAGGTATATAACGTGCGGCCAACATTTGTTTGAATATTTCTAAGGCGGGTAAGACTACTATCGAACACTTTCACGTTTGCGCCTAATCCTACAGCAGATCTGGCAGCAAATTCCCCAACGGTCCCAGCTCCTAAAATAACAACTTCTACCGGAGGC
>CAZWSP010000089.1:0-13823 GCA_964636585.1 uncultured Antarcticibacterium sp. | reverse complement strand
TCTTCAGGTTTAGGAGAAAGAAATCCGAAGAATATTCTGGTGCAGCCGTTTATTATAGATGGAGAAGTAAAGGGAGTTATTGAAATAGGTTCTTTTGAAGCTTTTAATGATAATCAGCTGGAATTAGTTCGCTCTGTTGGAGAAAACATCGCAATTACCACCAACTCTTCTGTAGATAGAGAGAAAATGAGAGACCTGTTAGAAGAGTCTCAAAGACAGTCTGAAGAGTTATTGAATCAACAAGAAAAACTGCAGATTCAGAGTCAGGAATTACAGATGGCAAATGACGATCTGGAATCTAAGACCAAGGATTTGGAGATGCAGAAAGAAGACCTTCAGTTTAGTAGGGTTGAAGTTGAAAGAAAAGCGAAGGAACTGGAACTTGCCAGTAAGTACAAGTCAGAGTTTTTGGCAAATATGTCGCATGAATTAAGAACGCCATTAAACAGTCTTCTTATCCTTTCAAAAGATCTTAGCGATAATAATAAAGGAAACCTTTATAAAGATCAGCAAAAATCTGCAACCATTATTTACGAAGGCGGACTGAGCTTATTGAATCTTATTAATGACATTCTAGATCTTTCTAAAGTGGAAGCCGGAAAACTTCAGATTCATGCAGAAGATGTTTCGGTAGATGGTTTGGTAAATAATCTACAAAACCAGTTTGTTCCTTTAGCAAAATCTAAAAAATTAAAGTTCATCATTAAGCGAAAATCAGATGCTCCAGATTCTATAATCACCGATGGACAGCGTCTAGAACAAATTATAAAGAACCTTATTTCCAACGCTATTAAATTCACTCAAGAAGGTTCGGTTAGCGTATCTATTGGGAAACCTAGTGCAGGCGTTAATTTTAGAGATATCACCCTTTCCAAATCTGAAGTGATCGAAATATCTGTAACCGATACCGGAATTGGAATTCCTGAAGCTAAACGAATGATGATCTTTGAAGCATTCCAACAAGCAGAAGGAGGAACTAGTCGCCAGTATGGTGGTACCGGACTTGGATTAACAATTTCTAGAGAACTATCCAGATTATTAGGAGGTGAAATTCATATAGATAGTGTAGAAGGTAAAGGAAGTGTATTTACCGTTTTTGTTCCTGTAGATCTTACCAGTGCGCCAATAAAAGAATTGGACGATGCTATTTCTTCATATAATGAACTGGATAAGGTTCGGCCCGCAGAAATTGAAGTTGAACAAGTTGAAGAAACTAAAGCCGATAGTAAATTATTAAATGCTATTTCTGATGACAGAGACAATTTGAAGACTTCAGAATATTCGCTTTTGGTAATTAATCAAGACAAGGAATTTGCCAAATTAGTGAAGAGAATATTAAGTAAATATGGAATTAAATTGGTGGTTGCAACCGATGGTAAAGAGGGAATGAAGCTAGCTGCTAAATTTCAGCCAAACGGAATCTTGTTAGATGAAAATCTTCCAGACATTAAAGGTCTTGTGGTGCTAGATCATTTAAAATTCAACTTAAATACCAGACATATTCCAATTCTATATATGTCTGCAAAAGATCAGAGACGGGAGGCCTATAATATGGGTGCAATGGACTTCTCTAAGAAACCGATTTCAGAAAAAGATCTTGACAGAGCTATTCAAAAGATCGAGAAATTGCATAATACAGAGAATAAAGAGTTGCTAATTATTGAAGATGATAAACCAACTTTAAAGGCAATTCAAAGTCTGCTAAAAAGCAAATCTATCAACATTTCTACGGCAACTACGGGGAAAGACGCATTGGCTATTTTAAAGACCCATACTTTCGATTGTATCATCCTAGACTTTAATCTTCCGGATACCACAGGTCTTGATATGCTTAAAAAGCTAAAAACCACCAAAACCAATACCGATCTGCCAGTTGTAATATACACAGGAAAAGAGCTTTCTAATAAGGAATTAAAAGAACTGCATAAGTTTACAGATAGCATTGTTATTAAAGGTGCTGCTTCGCCGGAGGTGCTTCTAGATGAGGTCTCCTTATACTTACACAGTGATGAAAGTAAATTCTCAAGCAAGCAGAAAAAAATCATGGCAGAACTACATGATCCAAAACATGTTTTAAAAGACAAAAAAGTTTTGGTGGTAGATGATGATAGCAGAAATTCTTATGCTCTTTCTAAAGCATTAAAAGATGCAGGAATGAAAGTAGTTGTTGCAGATAATGGGAAATCTGCAATCGAAAAACTAGAGAAAGAAAAGGATATAGATATTGTACTAATGGATGTGATGATGCCAATTATGAATGGATATGAAGCAACTACCGAAATTAGAAAATACTCCATCTATAAAGATCTGCCTATAATATCGTTAACCGCGAAGGCAATGCCGGAAGATAAGGCGAAGAGTCTGGAAGCTGGAGCGAATGATTATCTAACTAAACCGGTTAATATCGAAAAGTTATTGAATCTAGTTCGTTTATGGTTATATCAATAGGCCGAATAATTAAACGGAAGATTAAGAAATATTAAAAACAGAAAATCTTATGGAGATCAAACAATTCAATGAAGATAGAAAAGGACATTTTGAAGCTTATTTAGAAGATAAGAAAGCTGGATTAATGACTTATAAATGGCATGGTAAGGAGGAGATTATAATTGATCATACCGAGGTTTATAAAGATTTTGAGGGTAAAGGAGTAGGAAAACAATTGGTGCTTGCTGGAGTGGAATTTGCTAGAACTAATAATTTGAAGATCAAACCTACCTGCCCATTTGCCAAGAAGTTTTTAGAGCGAACTTCAGATTATGAAGATATTTTAATATAAAAAAAAATAAAACCCGCTGCATAATTGGTTATGCAGCGGGTTTTCAACTAACAATCAATTTATTTTATCTCCAACCTCCACCTAGGGCTCTATAAAGATCCACGACAGATTTTAACTGATTGAATCTGGCATTAACTAGGTCTAGCTGTGAGCTCAAAGCGTTCTCTCTAGCTGTTAATACTTCCAGATAATTAGCATAACCATTTTTAAGTAATTCCTCAGAATATACGGTAGCATCAGAATATGCTTGGAACTCCATAGATTTTGCTTCTATCTTATCTGTACTTGCTTTGTAATTATACAAGGCATCAGAAACCTCTTTTCCCGCAATTAACAGTGATTTTTCAAAATTAAGAGCCGCCTGTTCTTTTTGAGATTGAGCTACTTCAAATTGGGTTTTAATCCTTCTTCCGTTAAGAATTGGCTGGGTTAAAGAGCCAACTAGAGTTGCAAAAAGAGAATTCACACTAAAAAGTTTATCAATATCTAAACTTTGAAATCCACCGCTAGCAGTTAAACTTAAAGAAGGATAGAAATTACTTCTCGCCACATTGGTAAGCTCAAAGGCATTTACCAAATTATACTCTGCAGCAATGAGGTCTGGTCTATTTTTTAATAATTGCATTGGAACGCCAACTTCCAGATCTGTGGTAATTTCCTGATCATTAAGAATTCCTCTTTGAATATTTTGAGGTGCTTCCCCAAGAAGAATAGAAAGTGAATTCTCCAACAATCTAATTTCATTGTTGATATCTATTAAAATAGCTTTTGCAGTGTAAACTTGCGCTTCAGTTTGCTTCACTCCAACTTCAGTAACATTCCCTGCTTCTTTTAAAGCCTGAGTGGTTTCTAAACCTTTATTCCTTGTCTCAATAGTAGTTTCTGTGATTCTCTTTTGTTCATCTAAAGCTAATAACTGATAATAACTGGTGGCAATATTTGCAATTAATCTAGTTTTGATTGCTTGATGTGCCGCAACACTCTGAAGATAGGAAGCCTCGAAGGCTCGTTTATTACTTCTAATTTTTCCCCAGATATCTGCTTCCCAGGAAAGGTTTCCGGTTGCTTCATATTGAGTAATACTTCCATCGAAAAAAGATCCAAACTGACTATTTTTAGAAAGGATTTGATGATTTATTCTTGCACCCATTCCCAAAGTTGGAAGGTATCCTGCTTTTCCCTGCTTTACATAAGCTTCTGCAGCTACTATTTGCTGAATAGCAATACGCACATCCAAGTTATTCTGAAGGCCTTTTTCAATATAAGAATCCAATACAGGATCTGTAAAAAGTTCTCTCCATGAAACTTCAGCCATGCTTATACTGTCCTGCGGAAGCTCATCTGTTCTAAAAAGATTTTCATTCGGAACAATATCTTCACTTCTCTTGTATTCTTTGGCCACAAAACAGGATTGAAGGCTAATAGCGATCATTCCAACAACCAAAAATTTAGATCTATATAATAATTTCATTGTATTCAATTTCTTGTTTTTACTATTCGTTCTCAATTAACACCGGTTTTTTTCCTACTTTTTCCTGTAACCATTGGAAAAAGATAAATAAGATTGGTATTGCAAAAACTCCTGTGATGGTTCCTATTAGTAATCCACCAACAGCACCGGTTCCAATAGAGCGGTTTCCAGCGGCTCCAACTCCAGTTGCAAGCACTAATGGCATTAATCCTAAAATAAAAGCAAAAGAGGTCATTAAAATAGGTCTTAACCTGGCCTTGGCTCCGTGAATCGCTGCATCTACTATAGATTCACCTTCCCTTCGCCGCTGTATGGCAAACTCCACTATTAAAATGGCATTTTTGGCCAGCAACCCAATTAGCATGATCAATGCGATCTGGAAATAAATATTGTTTTCTAAACCAGTGAATTTTGTAGAAATATAAGCTCCAAATACACCTAATGGTAATGAGAATAGTACTGAAAGCGGTAATAAATAACTTTCATACTGGGCTGCTAATAGGAAGTAAACAAATACAATAGATAAAATAAATATTGTAGTAGTTTGGTTTCCTGCACTCACCTCTTCTCGGGTTAATCCGGAATAAGCGGTGCTATAATTACTAGGTAATGTTTTAGCAACTTCTTCTATAGCGGTAATGGCATCTCCAGAACTAAATCCAGGATTTACGGCTCCGGTGATGGTTGTAGAGTTGAAAAGGTTGAATCTTGTTACAGATTGCGGACCATACACTCTTTTAAGGGTCATAAACTCTGTGATAGGAGCCATTTCGCCGCTTTCGGTTCTTACAAAAAGTTCATTTAAAGATTCTTTAGTCGCTCTGTCTTCCGGAAGCGATTGAATATATACACGATATTGTTTTCCGAATTTGGAGAAATCTGAAGCATAAACTCCCCCGATATATCCTTGTAAAGTTGAGAAAATACTGCTAATTGGTACTCCAAATTTTTTCGCAACAGGAACATTCAACTCGATCTCATATTGAGGATAACGCGTGTTAAATGAAGACTGTGCATATTGGATTTCGGGTCTTTCGGTTAATTTTTGAATGAATTCCTGATTTACTCTGTCTAATTCTTCAAAACTAGAACCCGACCTGTCTAATAGGTTCACCGTAAACCCGGAGGAATTTCCAAATCCTGGAATACTAGGAGGTGAAAAGAATATAATATTAGCTTCTGGAATGCTTGCTGCTATTCCAAATAATTTTCCGGTTACAGATTTAATAGATTGGCTTTCTTCAGTACGTTCATCCCAATCATTCAGTCTAATAAATCCAAGTCCGTAATTACTTCCGGCACCACTAATTAAACTTCTACCATTAATCACAGAGGCTCCTTTAACTTCGGGAAGTTGAGAGATCTGCTGATATAATTTCTGGTTTACTTCATTGGTTCTATCCATAGAAGCTCCGGCAGGAAGTTCTACGTTCATAAAGATAATTCCGCGATCTTCGTCTGGTACAAATCCGGATGGAGTTGTAGACGATGCCCACCAGATTCCCCCAACAGCTAATAACAGAATTACAGGTGTGATCCATTTATGTTTGAACAAGAATCCTAACGATTGCCCATATCTGTTTACCGTAGCATTAAATCCGCGATTAAATCCAGAATAGAATTTTTGTAAAAAGTTTTTCTTCTCTTTTCCTTCTTGTTTTTTATCATGTGGCTTCAAAAGCAATGCACAAAGTGCAGGGCTTAAGGTTAATGCATTTATTGCAGAAATAATTATCGCAATAATAAGCGTAACTCCAAATTGCTCGTAAAAAACTCCTGTTGGACCTTGAATAAAAGTTACCGGAATAAATACGGCTGCCATTACAAGGGTAATAGAAATAATCGCCCCAGAAATATCATGCATGGCATTTACCGTAGCTTTCTTCACATCATTGGCACCTTCATCTATTTTCGCATGGACAGCTTCAACCACTACAATGGCATCATCCACTACAATTCCAATGGCCAGTACTAGGGCGAAAAGTGTTAAAAGGTTTATCGAGTATCCGAATAAATTCAGAAAAAAGAAAGTTCCAATAATAGAAACGGGAACTGCAATTGCTGGAATTAGCGTAGATCTAAAATCTTGAAGGAATATAAATACCACTAAGAATACCAATAAAAAGGCTTCCATAAGGGTCATAACTACTTTTTCGATAGAAGCATTTAAGAAGTTGTTAGTATCATAAGGAATAAAGATCTCAATTCCGTCTGGAAGATCTTTTTCTATTAGATCTAGCTGTTCTTTGATAGTTGTAATAATATCTCGCGCATTAGAACCTTTTGTTTGAAAGATTCCCATGTTCACTGCAGGGTACCCATTGGTGTTAGATCCGCCATCGTATGATTGTGCATCAAGTTCAATTTCAGCAACATCTTTCAGTCTTAAGAATTGTCCGTCGCCTAAAGCTTTTATTACAATGTCACTGTATTGATCCTCCGTTTTAAACCTTCCGCTATAGGTGATGGCATATGAAAAAGTTTCTCCGTTATTTTCACCTAAAGATCCTGCTGAAGCTTCTAAACTTTGTTCTCTTAACGCAGCGGTTACATCTGAAGGCATCAAATTATACGCCTTCAATTTTTCAGGTTTTAACCAAACTCTCATCGCATAATCTTTCCCTCCAAAAACGTTCACATTTCCTACTCCATTTACCCTTTGGATTTCTGGGATCACATTTATTTTAAGATAATTCTGTATAAAAGTGTCGTCGTAATCTGGGTTGGTACTATAAAATGAAAGGAACATCAATGCACTTGTTTGTTGCTTTTGAGTAGTAACCCCATTCTGCTTTACCTCTGCAGGTAATAAAGGGTTCGCTCTAGCAACACGGTTTTGTACGTTCACTGCTGCGATATCTGGATCTACATCTTGATCGAAATAAACCGTAATAGATGCTGTACCATTATTGGTAGCAGTTGAGGTTAGATAGGTCATTCCCTCCACCCCATTTATTTGTTCTTCTATAGGTACAATAACACTTTCCAGTATAGTTTCTGCACTCGCCCCAGGATATGAGGTGCTAACAGAAATAGTTGGCGGTGCAATATCTGGATATTGCGTGATCGATAAATTTGTTAATCCAAGAATCCCTAGAATTACTATAATAATAGAAACTACTGTGGAGAGAACCGGACGGTCTATAAATGTTTTAATCATGATATTTTCGTTGTTCTCCGCTTAATTAAATATTTTCTCTAAAGGCTTTGCTATAGAGTCGAATGCCACAGGTTGAGGACTAATTCTAACTCCACTTCTTAATTTGTTAGCTCCTTTAGCAACAATCGTTTCTCCTTTTACTATTCCAGAAGTGATCACGTAAAAATTATCGATCTCATCTTTAACTTGAACGATGGTTGAAACTACCGAATCATTATTTTGTAATTTGAAAACAATAATGTTTCCCTGTTGCTCATAAGTCGCTTCTTGCGAGATCACTACAGCATCTTTATAGGTTCTTGGAATTTCTACTCGTGCGCTATTTCCGCTAGTTAAAAGTCTGGAAGGGTTATCAAATACAGCTCTAAATGAGATGGATCCTGTATTGGTATTTATAACCGAATTTATGGTTTCAATTTTCCCTTCTTGGTCGTAAAGACTTCCGTTGGCAAGTTTTAAACGAACCGGCGGAATGTTATCTATTTTATCTTGAATGGTAGCACCTTCTGCATCCTGAATAAAGTTTAGATAGTCTATCTCATTCATAGAGAAATACGCATATACTTGGCTGATATCTGCAACTGTAGTTAGTGGCTCCTGATCTGAAGCACTAATTAAAGCGCCCTCGCGTTTGCGAATAGAACCTACATAACCATCCACGGGACTTTTAATATTTGCATATCCAATGTTAGCCATGATCCCGTTATAACCGCTTTGCGCCTGTTGAAGCTTTGCTTTTGCCGATTCTAATTGAACCGAGCTAATGATGTTCTTTTCCACCAGTGGCTTCAATTTATCTACTTCTACTTGGGCAGCATTTACATTTGCTTTAGCAGCCGCAGCATCCTGAGATAAAGATTGAGTTTCTAGCTTAAACAAGATCTGTCCTGCTTTCACCTTTTGGCCTTCATCTACTAAAACTTGGGTAATATATCCAGATACTTTTGCTCTAACTTGGCTATTTACAACACCTTCTATGCTTGCAGGATATGAGGTAAAACCGGTAACAGTTTTTAAAGGCACTTCATATACAGGATAAGGCATTGGTTGAGCAGCCGGAGCAGCATTTTCACCAGCGCCTTCCCCACATGAGATTAGGGATAATAATCCTGATGCTATAATTAATACTTTTACAATATTCTTCATGTTATTCTTCAATTTTGATAAATATACTAGGGTAATGTTATTGAGATAAAGCGATGTTTTTCTTCAGTTTTTCTACAGCATTGCTTACTTCTTCGAGAAAAAGAAGGTAATTTTTATGGAAGTTCAGATCAAATTCTTCCGCTTCAACGGTATTCTGACTATTCACTGCTGCTTTGTATTCTATTATATCTGAATGAATATCGTGCTGCTTATTCCACTTGTCCAACATTTCATTCATCACCTGAACTAATCTGTTTGGAGTAACATTGAAATATCGTTTTCTATCTCCCGGTTTGGTGAAATAGCTAACTCTTCCTGAAGCTTGAAGTGTGTTTAAATGAGTACAGATGGTACTTTTACTGGCATTTAGATCTTTTACCAGATTTTCGAAAGTGATTCCACCTTTTCCTGTAAGGATAAGTGTAGAAAATATTCTGGCTTCTAAAGGGGCCATATTATCTTCATTTTCTATAAAGACGCCTAACCTTTCAACCAGTTTATTCTTCTTATCTATTAATTGTTGTTGCATTTCAAAAATTTAAAACGCAAAGTTAGTATTAGTTCGGGAAATACCGAACCAATACTAATCTAATCTTGTGTTAAATAAATTATGCTGAAATTATTTAGACTTTAAAATATCGAGATCGGTAGATTTTATAACATATCCAAGCCGTACCATGCTGGTATATTTGTTATAATCTATAAGACTTTCTGAATAGCCGGCAAACCACTCCATCATTAAATATTGATTTCCGGAGTTGTTGAAGAGTTTGTATAGTACACGCGTTGAAGCTGAACCTTTCCAACCTTCTAATCCTTTTCTTACCGTTATATCTGCGATAAGTCTGTTATTAATAATGGTTTGTTCTACTTTAACTTCTCCAAGTCCCACATAATCTAAAATATCTGGATGGTTCTCTTTATAGGCGATCGGTGCCCAAACTTTTACACTTAAGATAGTTCTTCTGCCAAGTGGTGTATGAAATGCTCCCGTAATTCTGTTCCAACTTCTGCTTTCTAAGCTGTCTCTACCATTAGATTCGTGTTCAAATTTTAATTCTGCCAATCCAAATATGTTGCGCTCTTTATTAAAAACCGGTTTTGCTAATCCAACTGCCGGATTAAAATTGAGTTCGGCAAAAGGGCTGGAAAAACTATACACATCCCAAAATGCTTTTTGAGAATAAGCAACATATAAATAAGAGTTCAATGGAAGAATGGCTCTTGTAACCATTTGCTTAAAACTGATCTGATATTTAATATCTGCAGTATTCGCATTTATTGCCTTATTAGTAGGAACACCACTTATAAAAAAGTTGTCCTGGTAGGTGGAAAACGATGGCATATTCAGGATGGTGTCATAAACCTGTGCCCGAGTAAGGCGCTGTGCAGTGATAGATAAAGTGGTGAAAAACGCAAATAACAGAAGGCAAAGAGGTAAAAATCTTTTCATAAATAGAGTATAATGGAATAACTGCTTAAAATTTTTCAGTCGGCAAAGATACTTTTAACTTTCTTCCTAAACTATAATCTCCCACTCGTCCTTAGTTAATAATTGCATAAAAAAAGCCCCAAATTATTGGAGCTTAAATTGTTACATAATTATTTGGTTAGTTTTCTACCTCAGAAACTTCTTCGTTTTCTTGGTAAATACCAATGGTTAATTCTCCTTTTTTGTTCATTGCAGCACGGTACATTCCCGCCGAATTAAATTCCATTGCGATGTTTCCTTTATGATCTATCGCGATAATTCCACCTTCACCACCCATTTCTGTTAGCTTTTTTTGGATCACTTCTTTTGCAGCTTCTTCTAAGCTCATCTTCTTATATTCCATCATCGCAGAAATATCATAAGCGACTACTCCGCGCATAAAATATTCTCCCCAACCGGTTCCAGATACCGCACAGGTAGCGTTATTAGCATAGGTTCCTGCTCCAATAATGGGGACATCCCCAATTCGGTTCCATTTTTTGTTAGTCATTCCTCCCGTAGAAGTTCCTGCAGCAATATTTCCATTCTTATCTAAAGCCACACAACCAACGGTTCCAAATTTAGATTCTTTGATATACGGATCATAAAAGGCAGTTCTGGCATCGGCGCTGTCTGCTTTCATTTTTTCTGCTTCTTTCACTTTTTGAAGCGATTGAAATCTGTTTTCTGTGAAGAAATAGGAAGGATCTACTAGTTCCAATCCGCGTTCTGCTGCAAATTGTTCTGCACCTTTTCCAGATAATAGCACGTGAGGCGAATTTTCCATCACTTGGAACGCTAGATTTATAGGGTTTTTTACCGTTGTTACTCCGGCCACTGCACCTGCTTTCAAGGTTTCTCCATCCATGATGGCAGCATCCATTTCATTGGTTTCTTGATTGGTGAAAACGGCTCCTTTTCCTGCATTAAATAGCGGAGAATCTTCCATGATATTAATAGTACGCTGAATTGCTTCGATAGAAGTTCCTCCATTTTCAAGAATAGTATGTCCCGCTCGTACTGCTTCCTCCAATACCTCCTTATAGGCTGTTTCCAGAGAATCTGTCATATTCTCTTTTAAGATCGTGCCAGCTCCTCCGTGAATTACTATTCCAAAATTATCTGTTTCAACTTTATCAGATTTTGGCTTTGCAACCGGTTCATCTATTGGTTTTTTTTCTTCGGAAGCATTGTTACACGCAAAAGTGAATGAGAGCAATAAAAGAAGTAGTGTTTTTTTCATAAAATAGGGGTGTTGGAAATATTGAATTAAAAGTACTAAAAAATAGGCTATACCTGATAGTTCCTACTAAATTTAGAAAGCTTGTTCTTGCGTAAGCGATAGCAGTGAAAAGTCCGAAGTCCCTCCCGATAGTTATCGGGATTCGGGACGAGGACTTGAAACGAATAGCGCGGTGCCATAAGGCATACGCCAAAAAACATTTAGATAAGCACTGCAAGATTGTGAACGAGAATGATTAATTTTAGAATTCTTAAAATTTATAAGATATGCCGATAAATAAACCATTTAATCTTACCAAATGGGTGGAGCAAAATAGAGATCTTTTAAAGCCGCCGGTTGGAAATAAGAATCTTTATAAGGAAAGCGACGATTATATTGTGATGATCGTGGCGGGGCCCAATGCCAGAAAGGATTATCACTATAATGAAACCGAAGAATTATTCTTTCAATTAGAAGGAAATATTGAAGTTCATGTGCAGGATAATGGTAAAAAAGAAGTGATGAAATTGGGACCTGGAGACATGTATCTGCATCCCGGAAAAGTACCTCATTCTCCGGTGCGAGAAGCTGGTTCTATTGGTTTAGTAGTAGAGCGTAAGCGTTTAGGGGAAGAAGGAAAAGATGGATTGTTGTGGTTTTGCGACAACTGTAACCATAAATTATACGAGGTGTATTTCCCATTGCATGATATTGAAACCGATTTTTTACAACACTTCAAACATTTTTATGGAAGTGAAGAATTACGCACCTGTGACAATTGTGGAACGGTGATGCCTGTAGATGAGCGTTTCGTGCAATCTTAGAGAATATAGGATTATTGGAATGGAATTCCTTTAAATTTTATTATTTTCGCAACAATTAGATATAAATAAAGATAAATACACAAATAAATGAGTGATATAGCAGAAAAGTTTGGTATTAAGCAAGCCTTGAAAGATCTTGGAATTGAAGCTGTGAATGCCGGAACTTCTACAGGGACAGAATTTTTTGGAAATGGTGAGATCATAGAATCTTATTCCCCAGTGGATGGATCGTTGATCGGAAAGGTGAAAACTACGACCAAAGACGATTATGAAAAGGTAATGAGTGCTGCTACCGAAGGTTTTAAAAGCTGGAGAACTATGCCTGCACCATTGCGTGGAGAAATAGTTAGAAAATTTAATGAAGAATTACGCCGTTTAAAAGAACCACTTGGAAAATTGGTTTCTTATGAAATGGGAAAATCATATCAAGAAGGTTTAGGAGAAGTTCAGGAAATGATTGATATCTGTGATTTCGCAGTTGGACTATCAAGACAACTACACGGACTTACCATGCATTCTGAACGTCCAGGACATAGAATGTACGAGCAATATCACCCGCTTGGAGTAGTAGGAATTATTTCTGCATTTAACTTCCCAGTAGCTGTTTGGGCTTGGAATACGGCCTTGGCTTGGGTTTGTGGAGATGCGTGTGTTTGGAAAGGATCTGAAAAAACACCAATAACTTCTGTTGCTTGTCAAAAAATTGCAGCCAGAGTTTTTGAAGAAAATAATGTACCAGCAGGAATTTCTTGTTTAGTAACAGGAGATTACAAAGTTGGTGAAATGATGACCACAGATAAACGTATTCCGCTTATTTCGGCTACCGGATCTACCAGAATGGGGAAAATTGTAGCTTCTAAAGTTGGAGAACGTCTTGGGAAATCTTTATTAGAATTAGGTGGAAATAATGCAATTATTGTAACCCCGGATGCCGACATTAAAATGACGGTTATTGGTGCTGTATTTGGTGCTGTGGGAACTGCAGGACAACGTTGTACTTCTACCAGAAGACTTATAATTCACGATTCTATTTACGATAAAGTAAAAGAAGCAGTAGTTGCCGCATACAAGCAATTGAGAATTGGAAATCCTTTAGATGAAAATAATCATGTAGGGCCACTTATAGATAAAGATGCAGTAAAAAATTACCAGAATGCTTTGACTAAAGTTGTTGAAGAAGGTGGAAAAATTATTGTTGAAGGTGGAGTTTTAGAAGGCAAAGGATTTGAAAGTGGATGTTATGTAAAGCCAGCAATTGCTGAAGCTAAGAACTCATATGAGATCGTGCAGCATGAAACTTTTGCTCCGGTATTATACATGATGAAGTATTCCGGAAGTGTTGAAGATGCTTTGGAATTACAAAATGGAGTAAATCAAGGACTTTCTTCTGCGATCATGACCAATAACCTAAGAGAGGCAGAGCATTTCTTATCTGTAAACGGATCTGATTGTGGAATTGCCAACGTGAACATTGGAACAAGCGGAGCAGAAATTGGTGGAGCCTTTGGAGGTGAAAAAGAAACCGGTGGCGGTAGAGAGTCTGGATCTGATGCATGGAAGGTGTATATGAGAAGACAAACGAATACCATTAATTATACTACAGAATTGCCATTAGCGCAAGGAATCAAGTTCGATCTATAGTAGAATAAGAGTTTTAAATATTAAGAAAGCCACCTTTTTCAAGGTGGCTTTTTTTTGTGGTTTTTTATCAAATTATGTTTGAGATAATTGTGAGGCTTCGACAAGCTCA
>CAZWSP010000088.1:0-13914 GCA_964636585.1 uncultured Antarcticibacterium sp. | reverse complement strand
GTTGGACTTTCTACCGCAACAATTGCCGCTCTTGTTACAGAATTAGCTTGTAAAAATTTATGAGCATAGATCATTCCTGAGATCCCGGCAGCACAACCCATTTCTGTTACTGGAAGTCTTGTAATACTTTGCTTCAGTTGTAATTCGTTTATTAGATAGGCATCTAAAGACGGGATCATGATTCCGGTACAACTCACCGTGATTATAAAATCTAAGGATTCCGGTGCCCAATCATTTTTTTGAAGTGCATCTTTCAGAACATTTTTTCCTAATTTTTTTACTTCCCGAACATAAATATTGTTCTTATCTTCAAAAGAGGTTGCCGTAAAAACTTCTTCCGGAGCCATAATAGAGTATCTCTTATCTACCCCTGCCCCTTCAAATATTTTCGTGATCTTTCGCTTAAAACGCTCATCTTTTTCATCTAACCATTCTTCAACTAAAGGAATGATGTCGGATGTCTCTCTAAAATATTTTGGAAGTTCTTTTTGAACACTAATAATTCTTACGCTCATAAATAAGGGATTAATTTTTTAAGATCCATCGGTAACGGAAAGCCCATTTCCATTTAATGGAATGATCTTGTGCCGGAATTTCTTTGGATAATTTCTTCAGGTCTTTCTTTTTGAAGCCACGAAGAATGGAGGTTAATCCATCTTTTCTAGCAATTTCATTATCTATAAATACCTTACAAAATGCCTGAAATAAAACATAAGCAGTTTTGCTTCTTTGCAAATCATTTATTATAACTCCAATGGAGGATTGCTGTCTAAATGTGTTTAATAATTCCAGGATCTCTTCATTTTTAAAGTGATGCAAGGTCAGGGTGCAAAGCACTATATCAAACTCTTGTTTCTTATAGGCTTCACTAAATATGTTTAAAGCTTTAAATTTTATCTCAGGATAGTAATCGGAGCGGCGTTGGGCAATTTCAATGGCGTGTGTATTGGCATCTATTCCAATTAGTTCTAGATCAAATTTTTGAGTTCTTCCCCAATTTGCAATTTCCCTAAGCACTGCACCACTTCCGCAGCCAACATCTGCAATTCTTATAACAGATTTATCAGGTACATTTTTCAGCAAGGTTTGAATTCCATCTAATGTAATCTTATTACCTCCCAACCATTTATTGATCTTTTCCAGATCGCTAAGCGTTTGCTCTAGTTCTTCACCCTTTAATTCGAAATCATCCATGATCTCGGCTTCTTCACTTCTTCTGGAGGTATTAATAGCCATTATAATATAGGTTTTCCGTGAGTCTTTGAAATGATCTTTGGTAATACTGAAGGGAATGTATGTATAATTCTTTGAACAAATCCTGATAGTTTTTCGCTAAGTAAAATTTGTTGTAATATTCTACCCATTCTAAGACGTGAACTAAACTGTTCTTTCCAGTTTTTCTGATATTCTTGTTCCATTGCTTCTCTCGTAAATTCTATTTTATCAATATGCTTCAAAATTGCTTCTGAAGCTATTTTAGCGCTGTGAATAGCCATTGCCATGCCATTGCCAGATAAAGGATGTATAAGTCCTGCTGCATCTCCTAGCATAAGAATATGATCTTGAACACAGGATTTATTATGAAATGAGATCTGGGCGATACTAATATCTTTTTCAAATAAAGGCATAGCATCTTGAAAGAATGCTTTTAACTCCGGATTTTGCATCAAAACCTTATTCTTAAATGTGTCTGGATCTTTATGTTTTTTGAAACTATTGTAAGAAGCTAAATAGCAAACATTAATGGCTCCACTTTCAGTTTTAGATAAACCGCAATAACCACCTTTAAAATTGTGAAGCATTACTAGATCATCTGGAAAGTCGTTCTTTTCATAGTGAGCCTTTATAGCTAACCAACCCGATTTCTGATCTATAAAATTTCGTTCTAACTTCTTATCGATTAAAGAGCGTTTTCCAAAAGCTCCTAGAACTATATCGAATGGAAATTTTGTTTTTTTATTAGTTATAACACTGAAGCTATCATTTTTATAGAAAACGTCTGTAACTAACGCAGGCACTATTTCCACTCCGACGGAAATCGACTTTTCATATAAAAAATTATCTAACGCGTAACGAGAAATACCCAAGCCTCCAAGAGGTAATGCAGTGCTCACCATTTTTCCCGAAGCAGTACTATATTGTAATTTATTAATGTTTGCAGGATTGAGATCGGAAAGGTGAATATCTAATTGTTCCAGATAGGGAATTATTTCAAGCGAAAGGTATTCCCCGCAAACCTTATGATTGGGATAGGTTTCCTTTTCAAATAGGGTTACATGTAAATTATGCTTAGAAAGATGAATTGCGGCTACAAGCCCAGAAAGCCCGCCACCAATAATCCCAATAGATTTATTTTTCACTTGTTGAAGATAGTAAAAGGAAACAAAAAAATCCCGGGGGTTTTCCGGGATTTAGTAATACTTTGTGAATTGTATTAGTTCTCTTTAGTAGCTTCTTCAGCTTCTTTCTTTAATTGCTCGTTTGCAACAATTGCAAGTTCTACTCTTCTGTTCTTAGCTCTACCTTCAGCAGTTTCATTATCATATTTTGCTTGAGCTTCACCGTACCATTTAGTATCGAATCTTCCTTTTTCTACGCCATTAGTTACTAAATAACTAGTTACTGCCTGCGCTCTGTTCTTAGATAAAGTTAAGTTGTAACTATCGCTACCAGCACTATCTGTATGTCCTTCAACTAAAATATTAGTATCTGGATATTCTTTAAAGATACCTGCTAATTTGTTTAATGTTTCTTGGGACTTAGCATTTACGCTATACTTTTCAGTATCAAAATAAACACCACTAGCTTCATCAAAAGTCACATTAATTCCTTCACCTACTCTTTCTACTTCAGCTCCAGGAATTTCTTGTTCTATTTGTTTAGCTTGTTTGTCCATTCTGCTTCCAATGTATCCACCGGCAGCACCACCAACAACTCCACCAATAATGGCTCCAAGTGCAGTGTTTCCTTTTCCAACATTATTCCCAATAACTCCACCTATTACAGCTCCACTACCAGCACCAATTACGGCACCCTTTTGCTTGTTATTTGCATTTCTAGTAGCCTCACAACCAAATAACATGGTTGCAGAAAAAGCAATGGCTAAAAATTTATTTATTCCAATTCTCATAATTTCTATTTTAAAGTTTAGTAAAATTCATTCTAATAACAAATGGAGATCCTTCCAAAGTTACGGTTTGTTGCCAGATCATAGAGGTTTCTGTAAGAGAAACTAAATTCAATCTGAATCCTTGGTTTCCAGTAGTAGAATTCCATTTTTCATCTGTTGGCTTCAATAAGAAATCGAAAGTTCCAGCAGAAGAATTTTGATCATCTACAGACCATACGAAATAACGTTCCCCTGCGGTACAATCCATTCCAGATGTAGTATAGGTTCCTGTATTATTATTGGAAACAAAACTCCATGTACTTCCTTCAAAACAACCTGCAGTTGCATCATTAAATAAAGTTACATCAAAAGTTCCTTGGGAATTAGGATAGGTTATGGAGTTCAACGTCCAATCTCCTTTAAAAGTTTTTCTAGCTTCTGTAGCTACTTTAGTTGGCCCACATGAAACAATTAGTAGGGCAGTTGTAAGTATAAAAATGATTTTTTTCATAAGGTTCTTGTTTAATATTGGGTTTAAAAAAAAATCCAACCGGGTAAGCGTTCTTTTACCTGATTGGATTTATATGTTTGTCTCTAATTATCTTCTAAATAAGCGGCTTATTAATGAAATAACAAGCAGTACAATAAAGATGTAAAAGATAATTTTAGCAATGTCAGCAGATCCTTCTGCAATTCCACCGAATCCAAAGATTGCGGCTACTAATGCGATTACCAGGAAAATAACAATAAGTCTTACCATAACAGAATAGTATTTTAATGATTAGTTAGGACTAAATTACTCTACGGCTACTCATCTCACAAAAGATTATTAATAATTTAACAAAGAAACTGTTAAGGATTCTTAATATTCAAGATGTCTTCCCAATCTTTTGCTAATACGCTATTAATTCTTTTAATTTTTGATTAATGCGATTTTTTGGAAGGTATTGATCTTCTAAATTTTTAGTGAATGGAATTGGGGTTTCCATGCTTCCCAATCTCTTTATTGGCGCGTCTAAATACTCGAAACACTCCTCGCCTATTTGAGCCGCTATATCTGATGCAATACTTCCAAAAATAGAATCTTCATTGATAATCAAAACTCTTCCTGTTTTCTTTACAGATTTAAAAATGCTTTCTGTATCCAAAGGTTGAAGCGTTCTTAGATCAAGTAAGTCTACTTTAAGTTCTGGAAATTCTAATAGCGATTCTAATGCCCAGTGAACTGCGGCACCATATGCTATAATAGTTAGATCGGTTCCTTCAGATAATAAAGCCGCTTTTCCAAACGGGATTGTATAATAACCTGTTGGTACAGGTTGACGAATACTTCTATACAATGCTTTATGTTCAAAGAACATCACAGGATTAGGATCGTTAAATGCTGTATTTAATAAACCTTTGGCATCTTTTGGAAATGCAGGATATACTACTTTTAGTCCTGGCGTTTTGGTAAACCAGGCTTCGTTGGTCTGACTATGAAAAGGACCAGCCTGAACTCCAGCGCCACAAGGCATTCTAATCACCACATCTGCCTGCTGATTCCATCTATAGTGAACCTTTGCCAGATAGTTTACAATGGGATTAAAACCGGTACTTACAAAATCTGCAAATTGCATTTCAACCATAGATTTGATTCCCTTAATAGAAAGACCCATTGCAGCTGCTACTATTCCAGATTCACAAATGGGAGTATTTCTAACTCTCTCCTTCCCAAAGTCCTTTAAACTATTTTCGGTGATCTTAAAAACTCCACCGTAATCTGCAATATCTTGTCCCATAAGAACAAGATCGTCATGACGCTGCATAGACTGGTGTAAACCTTGAGCAATAGCATCGATAAAACGAATATTTTCTCCTTCTTCATTTTCTTCAAAATGCTGATATTCATATTCTTGATATACATCATTTAATTCTTCACTTTCAGTTGGAACTATCACATCTTCTTCAAAAGCAAGCTTTAAATGATCGTCTATTTCTGTTTTAATTTCCTCTGTATATCCCTCAATAATGTCTTCCGAAAGGATTCCATTTTCAATTAAGTGATCTCTATAATTGTTAAGTGGATCTTTCGCACCCCATTCTTCCATTAACTCTTCTGGAACATATTTGGTACCACTGGCTTCTTCATGCCCACGCATTCTAAAAGTGATAAATTCGATTAAGACTGGGCGAGGATTTAATCGAACGCTTTCTGCAATTTCTGAAACCTTTGTGTATACTTCTAAGATATTATTTCCATCTATTTGATGCGCTTCCATTCCATAACCAATTCCTCGATCCATCAAATTTTTACATCTGTATTGCTCTGTCGTAGGCGTGGAAAGTCCGTAACCGTTATTTTCTATACAAAACAACACAGGAAGATCCCAAACCGAAGCAATATTTAAAGCTTCATGAAAATCTCCTTCACTTGTTCCACCTTCTCCAGTAAACACAGCGGTTATCTTATTTTCTTTCTTAAGTTTATGTGCTAATGCAATTCCATCTGCTACCCCCAACTGTGGTCCTAAGTGAGAGATCATGCCAACAATCTTAAATTCTTGAGTTCCAAAATGAAAGCTCCTATCTCTTCCTTTGGTAAAACCGTTCGCTTTTCCTTGCCACTGCGAGAACAATCTGTATAATGGGATCTCTCTTGCCGTAAAAACGCCTAGATTTCTATGCATTGGCAAGATATATTCATCGCTATGCATTGCCATGGTAACCCCAATAGAAATTGCTTCTTGACCAATCCCACTAAACCATTTAGAAACCTTTCCCTGCCGTAATAAAATCAGCATTTTTTCTTCTATAAGTCTGGGTTTAAGCATTCCACGATATAGAGATAATAAAGTGGACTCTGAAAGTTCGCTTTTTTGATAATTAATCGAGGTAAACTCTGTGGTAGCCGGTTTCATAAAATAGTATTGGTAATCAAAAGTAATTAATTTTATGGGCATCCTTATAAACGAAAAGAAAAATATATACTCCAGTAATTTTATTTAACTTTGTGAGTAAACTATGATAAATACACCGTAAAATGGCGATGAATAATATACCAAGTGTAGATTTGGCTGATTTTCTTTCTGAAGATCCAAAACGCAAGCAAAAATTTGTAGATGAGATAGGTAAAGCTTACGAAGAGATTGGTTTTGTGTCTTTAAAAAACCACTTTTTAAGCGACGATCTTGTTGAAGAACTATATAAAGAAGTAAAGTCTTTCTTTGATCTACCTGTTGAAGTTAAACAGAGTTATGAAATTGAAGGTTTGGGAGGTCAACGTGGGTATATTTCTTTCGGGAAAGAACATGCTAAAGGTAAAAAAGAAGGAGATCTTAAAGAATTCTGGCATTTTGGTCAAGAAGCAACTGCCGATGCTAATTTAATTGAAGACTATCCAGCTAATGTTCATGTAGAGGAGTTAAAAGATTTTAACCATACAGGAATGGAAGCATACAGAATGCTGGAAAAGACTGGAATCTATGTGCTTAGAGCTTTAGCAATTTATATTGGTTTAGACGAATTTTATTTTGATCATTGGGCAAGTAATGGAAATAGTATTTTAAGACCTATCCATTACCCACCAATTCAAGAAGAACCTAAAGGTGCAGAAAGAGCTGGTGCACATGGAGATATAAACTTAATTACTTTATTAATGGGTGCTTCCACTGGAGGGCTTCAAGTATTAAGAAAAGATGGCGAATGGATAGATGCTATTCCAGAGGAAGATGAGTTGGTGATAAATGTTGGTGATATGTTAGAAAGACTTACCAATAACAAATTACGTTCTACTATACATAAGGTAATAAATCCTCCAAAAGACCAATGGGGGAAACCAAGATATTCTATTCCTTTCTTTATGCATCCACGAAGTGAGATGAAATTAAATTGCCTGGAAGAATGTATAGATGAAAATAATCCTAAACATTACGAAGATATTACTGCAGGCGAATTTTTACATCAACGTCTGGTTGAGATTGGGCTTATTAAAAAATAAGTAATGTCTAAAAAGAAGTTAGGTTTAGAAGATTTGGGCGGTTTTGTGTTTTCTACAGACAGTGATTTTGCAGATAACGCTAATTCCGATTCTGATATTGAAACTCTCCAACCAAAAGATCAATTCTTAGAAGCTCACTTTAGCAATAAAGGAAGAGGCGGAAAAATTGTGACCGTTATCAAAGGTTTCGAAGGAAAAGAGGAAAATCTAAATGCCTTAGGAAAATCACTTAAAAAGAAATGCGGTGTTGGCGGATCGGTAAAGGATGGAGATATTATAATTCAGGGCGATGTTCGGAATAAAGTAATGGAGTTTTTAAAGCAAGATGGTTATAGAGTGAAGCGTGTGGGAGGATGACGCTAAGTATTAATAAGTTTTTTAACTTCAAATTATGCCTAAACAGTTACATATTATAAATGGAGATATTCTAGCTCAAAATATTAGTGAGTTAGATCTAGGTGGAGAAATGGTAGTGTGGAGAGAAATGCTTTGCGAAGGACCTACAGTTTTTCCATTAGCATCAAAGGCATTCTTTAGAACTCGTTCCCAGTTTCTTGAAAAGAATTATGACATTTCTCCTGAAGATTTTCAGGTTAAATTTATAGAGGAACTTCAAAAATTGAATTCGTTAGATGGGATTGAAGAAATCATTCTTTGGTTTGAATTCGATCTTTTTTCTCACATAAATATGGTTGCCGCCATTAGTTATTTACTAGAAAAAAAGGTAGATCTGCCAATGTATCTGGTATGCAGTAAAAAGTTGAAAGATGAAAAAGAATTCCAGCCTTTATCGCAATTACCAGTTAGAAATCTTAAAAATCATTTCGAGCAAAGAATTCATTTAAACCAAGATGATCTTGAAATGGCACATTTAATTTGGCAATATTATAATGAACATAATCCACTTAAATTAAAGGCACTAATTAAACAGAAGTCGAATTTCGAATACCTATCAAGTTGCATTCGCGCTCATATAGAGCGTTTTCCAAATTCCAATACCGGATTAAATACTATAGAGCTTAATATTTTTAGGTTGATAAAAGAAAATAACATTAGCACCATGAATCAGCTACTTGGTTATTGCATGCAATATCAGGGGTATTTTGGGTATGGAGAAAGGCAAATGCAACGCTTATTAGATAAATTAAAAGCTTTTTATAAAATTGAAAATGAAAGGGTAGTTCTCAACGAAATGGGAGAAGAAGCTTTAGCCGGAACTCGCAATTTTTACAGAATACTTAAAAACGACGAATCTTTTGGAGGAGTTAAAATGTATGACTTTTTATACGACTCTGAATCTCACAATATTTTAAAATTATAAAATGACTTTACAAGCTTCAGAATTTATTTTAAATGAAGATGGCAGCATTTACCACTTAAACCTTTTACCAAGCCAAATAGCAACCACAGTTATTACCGTGGGCGATCCAGACAGAGTAAATCAGATCACCCAACATTTCGATACTATAGAGCATACCGTTCACAAAAGAGAATTTCAAACCCAAACAGGAACTTATAAGGGAAAACGCATAAGCGTGATCTCTACAGGAATTGGAACAGATAATATAGATATTGTCTTAAATGAGTTAGATGCTTTAGTCAATATAGATTTCGAAACAAGAACAATTAAAAAAGAGCTAACCTCCTTAGATATTATTAGAATTGGAACTTCTGGTTCTATTCAAAAAGATATTCCCATAGATTCTTTTTTGGTTTCAGAAACCGCCGTAGGTTTCGATTCTCTGCTTCATTTTTATAAAAGTCAGAATGTTCAGGAACTTAAATTTTCTGAGTGTTTGATCACTCATCTTATCTTACCAAGAGAAAATGGATTTCCATATGTTATAAATGCAGACCCGACCCTTCTCTCCTACTTCGATAAAGATTATTTTAAAGGCACTACCGTTACCAATTGTGGGTTTTATGGTCCTCAAGGAAGGGTGTTAAGGCTTCCGCTTAACAACCCTCATTTAAATGAGCGCATGGCAAGTTTCAAACAAATGGATAAAACCATTACTAATTTGGAAATGGAAACGGCAGGAATATATGGTTTGTCTAAACTTTTAGGCCACAGAGCAGTTTCATTAAATGCAATTGTAGCCAACAGAGCTACCGGAGAATTTAGTGCAGATCCTGCGGCTACAGTAGATAAATTGATCCTCGATGCCTTGCAAAAGATAGCTTCTATTTAATATATTATTTAACAGAACATTAAAGTTGGCAGGTTATCTGTATTTGTATTTTTGTTAAAAAGAATACAATATGTTGGAACCTACAGACTCGCGATTAAGACACCGCGACCTTAACTGGTTAAGTTTTAATGAACGTGTTCTGCAAGAGGCAGAAGATAAAATAAATCCACTTTACGAGCGGCTAAAATTCTTAGCCATCTTCTCCTCCAATCTGGACGAATACTTTAGAGTACGCGTTTCTCAACTTAGGCAGATAAAAAAAGTAGAAAAGAGCATTCGCAAGAAACTCGCATTACGCCCTAATAAATTCACTAAACAGATCCTTGAAGAAGTAAAGCTACAACAGCATAAGTTTGGGGAGATCTTTCACGATCAGATCATTCCGGAATTGGCAGAAAACGGCATCTTTTTAATAGGTTCTTCTGAATTTAATGCAGCGCAAGATAAAGTTGCTCGCAGCTATTTTAAAGAAAATGCATTTCAATATCTCAAGCCAGAAATTATAGATCTATTAAAAGAATCTAATTTATTTCTCACCAACAATATCCTGTATTTCGCGGTTACCTTTAAGAATGAAGATAAGCTGGGTATTGTAAATATTCCGACAAAAGAGTGCGGAAGGTTTGTACAATTTACCAACAATACAATCACCTTTTTAGATGATATAATTAGAAATAGCATTCCTGAATTATTTCCTTCTGAAGAGATCTCTGGGATCTTCGAAATTAAAATGTCCAGAGATGCAGAGTTATACATAGAAGATGAATTTGATGGGGTTCTTGCTGAAAAGATCTACGACTCTTTAGCCCAGAGAACAGATGGACAGCCAACCCGACTTCTATATGATGCAGAAATGCCGAAGGATGTACATAAAAAGCTAAGAAAGCTTCTTAATCTTGGAAAGATAGACATGATGCCTGGAGGGGAATATCATAATTTCAGCGACTTTTTCTCATTTCCAGATCCAACAGATAATCCAGAGCTACATTTTGAAGATCTAGAACCGCTTCAGCATAAAGTGCTGGGAACGGCAGAGAATTATTTTAAAGCGATCTCAGAAAAAGATCAATCTGTTCATTTCCCATTTATGTCTTTCGATTATGTGGAGAAATTTTTAGAACAGGCGGCTTCAGATCCTGAAACTGAAGCGATCAAAATATCACTTTATCGCGTTGCAGATGAATCTGCTTTAACTTCAAGCTTACTAAAAGCTATAGAGAAAGGAATAAAAGTGACCATTTTTGTGGAAGCTAAAGCCCGTTTCGATGAAGCTAATAACATAGTTTGGGGACGCAAATTTGCTGAAAAAGGCGCGAAGGTTATTTATAGTTATCCAAAGATAAAAGTACATTCCAAGATCATGTTGGTAAAAAGACGTGAGAAAGGAAAATCGGTAAGATATGCCTATATAGGCACAGGAAACTTTAATAGCAAAACATCTAAGATCTATTGTGATCATGCATTTTTCACGGCAGATAAAAGGATCACAAAAGAGTTAGACAGAGTATTTAAAGTATTAGAAGGTAAAATTATAATTCCGCGAGAAAAGCATTTATTTATTTCTCCGTTCTCTACCAGAAAGAATTTCTCAAAACTTATTCAGAATGAAATTGATTTTGCAAAAGAAGGTAAGAAAGCATCGATAGTTGCAAAAATGAATAGCTTGGAAGATGAAGAAATGATCGAACTACTCTATAAAGCAAGCAATGCCGGAGTAAAGATCAGGTTGCTAATTAGAGGATTTACAAGCTTAATTCCAGGAATTAAAGGAATGAGCGAGAATATTTATATCACCAGCATCATAGATAGATTTTTAGAACACGGCCGAATCTATTTGTTTGAAAACGGAGGAGATGAAAAGATCTATTTTGGAAGTGCCGATTGGATGAGTAGAAATCTTGATAGACGAATTGAAGTGATCACTCCTATTTACGATGAGGATATCGCACAGTAATTTAAAGATATTCTTCAGATCCAGTTAGACGATAATGTAAAGGCTAGAATTCAGGATCAATCTGAATCTAATACCTATGTAATTAAGAAACCAGGCGAAAAAGAAATTAGATCTCAATACGCGATCTATGATTATTTAAAAGCAAAACATAAAAGCTAATGACTACACTAAGAGTTGGAGGAGTTCCAGAACATTTTAATCTTCCTTGGCATGTTGCAATAGAATCTGGAGATTTTGAATATGAAGGTCTAAAAATTGAATGGGTAGAATTTCCAGGAGGAACCGGAGCGATGAATGCTGCGCTTAGAAATAATGAAATTGACATTGCAATTATTCTTACTGAGGGTATCATTAAAGATATTATAGCAGGAAATCCATCCAGAATAATTCAAACCTATGTGCATTCTCCTTTAATCTGGGGAATTCACGTGGCCGAAAATTCATCTTATCAAAGCATTGCAGATCTTCAAAATACGAAAGCAGCAATTAGCAGATGGGGTTCCGGATCTCATTTAATGGCCTATATAAATGCGAACAAACAAGGTTGGGATACCGAAGAGCTAGAATTCGAATTGGTTGGAGACATAAATGGAGCGGTTCAGGCTTTAACTGAAGACAGTGCCCAATATTTTATGTGGGAACGTTTTACTACCAAACCATTAGTAGATGAAGGCATTTTTAGAAGGGTTGGAGATTGCCCTACTCCATGGCCATGTTTTGTCATTGCAGCTTCTGAAGCTATCATAGAAACAGAACATCATGCGGTTAAAAAAATGCTGAAGGTTTTAAACACAGAAACCATCAGTTTTAAAGAAACCCCAAAGATCAGTTCGGTGTTAGCAAAAAGATATGGGCAAAAAGAAGAGGATATTAAAGAATGGCTTGATATTACAGCTTGGAGCCAATCTCAACTTACAGCTTCAGAAATAGAAAATATTCAAGATAATTTATTGAAACTGAATTTAATTTCAGAAAAATTAGCAGATAATAAAATTATTCATAATTTGTAGTCTATAAATAATTCAATAATTATCAGATCCTTTTAATGAAGAAATTTATTTTTCCCCTATTTGTGCTTATTTCATTTCTAAGTTTTTCTCAGGAAACACCAGAAACCGATAGTGAAGACACAACTGCGTATAAAAGAGAAACCGCAAAGAACGAATTAAGCATCGGTACTTTAAATTTAGTTGCCTTTGGTGCTTTAGACGTGGCCTATGAACGCATCTTAACCCAAAATTCTAGTTGGGCAGTGGAAGCTTTTGTTTTGGCATTAGATCGTGAAAACGAAGATATTGGAGAAGCTTTTAATAAAGATTTTTCCTTAACCGGAAAGTATAAATATTTCTTCGGAGATCGCACCGCTTGGGGATTTTACGTTAACGGACTAGCAATGATCTCTAGCGGCAAATATGAAGTTGTCAAGGAATCTTTTGTAAATGGTAATTATTATTATACTTCCGAAGAGAAAGATTACTCAGATTTCGCACTAGGATTTGGTCTCGGTGGAAAATTTGTTTCTAAGCAAGGTTTCTTTTTAGATCTTAGCACAGGAATTGGTAGAAATCTATTCAGTAATGATTCTCCCGTTGTTGTTGGACAATTCAATGTAAACTTAGGTTTTAGATTCTAATTACCAGTTAATTGGATGTTCGTGGTGCTCTTTTAAATAATCATTTGCTTTAGTAAAATGTTTGTTTCCAAACCAATACCCTCTATTTGCACTCAAAGGGGAAGGATGACCACTTTCTAATACTAAATGTTTAGAGGTATCTATCTTTTGGCCTTTTTTCTTGGCATAGCCACCCCAAAGTAAGAAAACAAGATGCTCCTTATTTCCAGAAAGCGTTTTTATAACAGCATCTGTAAATTTTTCCCAACCTTTGTTTTGATGAGATCCCGCTTCACCACCTCTAACAGTTAATACCGCATTTAACAAGAGAACGCCTTGATCTGCCCATTTTTTTAGATCACCGTTTTCACTGTTATATTCAATTCCAAGATCAGATTCAATTTCTTTAAAAATGTTTCTTAACGAAGGTGGATTTGTAATTCCATTATTGACTGAAAAGCTTAAACCATTTGCCTGTCCTTCTCCATGATAGGGATCTTGACCAATTATAATCACTTTTACTTTATCGAAAGTTGCTTTATTAAATGCTTGGAATATCTCATCTTGTTCAGGATAACAAGTATTTTCGGCATATTCCTTGGAGATATAAGCTATAAGCTCTTCGAAATAAGGTTTATTAAATTCCTCATTTAATTCCTTTTTCCAGCTGGAATGAATATTGAGCTTCATTATAATTTAAGTAAATTTGTTGAACCCAAAATTAGGGAAAAAATACTATGATAAAAATTGCATCGAAAAGCCTCTTAGATTTAGAATTTCCCACGATAAAAAAACAAATAAGTGAGTTGTGTAACACACAAATGGGTATAGATAAAGCTTTGGAGATAGTTCCATATTCTAGCTATAATGATACACTATTTGGCCTTCACCAAACCAATGAATATGTAAATTCTTATATGCAAGATAGCAAGATCCCAAATCACAGTTTCGATGCTGTGCATAAGGAGATCAAAATGCTAGGAATAGAAAATGCAGTGCTTGAAATTGGTGGCTTCAGAAAAATTTCTAGTTTATCTGAAACGGTAAATGATCAGCTTAGATTCTTTA
>CAZWSP010000087.1:5389-13974 GCA_964636585.1 uncultured Antarcticibacterium sp. | reverse complement strand
TACTACTACTTTATCATTGTGGATCACCAATGTATTGGCGGTTCCTAAATCTATTGCTATTTCTTCAATGAGAAAATCAAAAAATCCCATAATTCTTCTGTTGAGGTTAGGTAAATGTAATGAAATTAATGTTTAAAATGGCGCGTTCCAGTCATAACCATTGCCATATTATGTTGGTTACAATAATCTATACTTAGCTGATCTTTTATAGAGCCTCCGGGCTGAATAACAGCGGTTATTCCTGCATTATCTGCAATTTCAACACAATCTGGAAAAGGGAAAAATGCATCACTCGCCATAACCGATCCTTGAAGATCAAAATTAAAGGATTTTGCCTTTTCTATACTGTGTGTTAAAGCATCTACTCGAGAAGTTTGCCCGGTGCCGCTGGCTAGTAATTGTTTATTCTTTGCTAAAACGATGGTGTTTGATTTTGTGTGCTTGCAAATTTTAGATGCAAAAATCATATCATTTAACTCGTTAGAACTTGGTTTATTGTTGGTAGCATGTGTTAAATCTGCTTCAGTATCTGTTTTAAAATCCTTGTCCTGAACCAATACACCGTTTAAACAGGTTCTCACCAATTTATTTGGTAATGCTATTTCTTTCTGAATTAAAATGATCCTGTTCTTTTTTCCTTGTAACACTTCAATAGCATCTTCAGAATAAGAAGGAGCGATCACTACTTCACAAAATAAGTTATGAATCTCTTCTGCCGTTGCCTTATCAATTTCAGTATTGCTAATTAAAACTCCGCCAAATGCTGAAACTGGATCTCCCGCAAGTGCATCTTTATATGCTTGTAAAATGGTTTCGCGTTGTGCTAATCCACAAGCGTTATTATGTTTTAAAATTGCAAAGGTTGGAGCATCATTTTTAAATTCACTCATTAAATTAACCGCGGCGTCTACATCTAATAAATTGTTATAAGACAATTCTTTTCCGTGAACTTGATCGAAGATCGCTTCAAAATCCCCGAAAAAGGTTCCTTTTTGATGTGGATTCTCGCCATATCTTAAAACCTTTCCATTATTAAAACTTTGTTTAAAAGTATCGTCTTCAGAATTGAAAAAGTTAAAGATTGCGGTATCATAATGTGAAGAAACTTGAAAAGATTTCCCTGCGAATTTCTTCCTGTCTTCTAGGCTTGTGTTTCCGTTATTTGCTGAAAGCAATTCCAGAAATTCAGCATAATCGTCTACAGAAGAAACACAAAGCACATCTTTAAAATTTTTCGCTGCCGCACGAATAAGAGAAATTCCACCTATATCTATTTTTTCAATGATATCTTCTTCAGAAGCACCAGATGCAACAGTTTTTTCGAAAGGATAAAGATCTACAATCACAATATCTATTTGAGGGATCTCATATTCCTTCATTTCGGCAACATCACTTTCATTATCCTGTCTGTTCAAGATTCCACCAAACACTTTTGGATGCAAGGTTTTTACACGACCGCCTAAAATAGAAGGGTAAGAAGTTAGATCTTCTACTGGAATTACTGCGATTCCAAGATCTTTGATAAATTTTTCGGTACCGCCGGTAGAATAAATTGTAATGCCCAGTTCGTCCATTTTCTGCACGATTGGGGCTAGTCCCTCTTTGCTAAATACCGAAATCAAAGCTGATTTCGCAGTTTTTAAATTGCTCATTGTGATGTGTTTGTTAGGCTTGCAAAAGTAAGTAAATCACTAGAAAATTTAAACTTCTAGGCTTTTATTTCTTAAAAAAAATGTAACAAAATTATAGCACTAGCGTCTTATCTTTATTCTATGCCATAACACCTGTTTTTTATATGCTGATCTATTTAAGGTTACTTAAAGAAAGTTTTAATTTTGCAGTAAATGCATTAAGGAACAATAAGTTACGAACCTTCCTATCTTTGTTGGGGGTTACCATTGGAATTTTCTCCATTATTGCGGTGCTTGCCGCGGTGGATTCTTTGCAGCGCGAAATTAAAGGAAGCCTTAGTTCATTAGATAATAGCACAATTATCGTAATGCGTTTTAACTTTGGTCCTTCAGATATTCCACGTTGGAAAAGAGAACAATTTCCTGATGTTTCATATGATGAATTTCAGTACTTAGACAGAAATCTTCCAGATGTTGAAGCTGTAGATTATGCACTAAACGTGCCTAGAGAAACTATTAAATTTGAAGAAAAAACGGTGTCGCAAGTTGAAATTCAAGCGGTTACCGATAATTATTATAAAATTGAAGCTCTAGATATTGTAAAAGGCCGTTTTTTTAACGAATCTGAATCTGTTAGTGGAACTCCTGTGATCATACTTGGTCATGAGATCGCACAGAATCTTTTTGGAGATGCAGAACCTATTGGAAAAGAGGTGCGTTTATATGGGCGAAGGTTCAACGTGATTGGTGTACTTAAGAAAGAAGGAGCAGGCTTGTTCGGAAATTCTAAAGATTCTGCTGTATTTCTGCCGGTGAATGTGGTTAGAAGAGTTTATGGTGATAATAATAAAAGCACGTTCCCGCAAATAATAATTAAACCGGCTGAAGGAGTTGATAATGCCGAATTTATTGCGGTGTTAACTCAGCAACTTCGAAATTATAGAGCTTTAAAACCAGATGAAGTAAATAATTTCTTTGTGAATCAGTTACAAGGTTTTGCAGATCTTATAGATAATATTACCGGACAGATGAATTTAATTGGACTAATAATAAGCGGATTCTCTTTATTAGTAGGTGGTTTTGGAATTGCGAATATCATGTTCGTAAGTGTAAAGGAACGTACTAACTTAATAGGAATTCAGAAATCGCTTGGAGCCAAGAACAAATTTATTTTATTCCAATTCTTATTCGAAGCCGTTATACTTGCGGTGATCGGAGGATTAATTGGATTATTTCTGGTCTGGGTTGTTTCTATAGTCGCTTCACAATTCACAGGAGATTTCGAATTTGTGCTTTCTCCATGGAATATGTTCTTAGGAACCATAGTTTCAGCAATAATTGGATTAATTGCGGGGATTATTCCAGCTATTTCAGCTTCAAAATTAGATCCTGTGGAAGCTATTCGAACAGGAATGTAAAATTATAATAGAACAAAAAAAGCCACCTTAAGAATTAGATTCTCAAGGTGGCTTTTTTTTATTACGAAATCTTATTCTAAGATCTTTGCAACTTCAGCATTTACAAACTCTAAGAATAATTCATCTTCTTTAGAGAATGGATCTGCGGTATGAGAATCTATATCTATCTGCCCTAGGTTTTCTCCATTTACAAACAACGGAATAACAATTTCGGCTTTTACAAAAATGCTACAAGCAATATAATTATCCTGAGCTTTTACATCTGGCACCACAAAATTTTGGTTGCTTAAGGCAACTTGTCCACAAATCCCTTTTCCAAAAGGAATAATAGTGTGATCTGTAGGTTCGCCAGCGAATGCTTTTAATTTTAGTTCATTTTTATCACCATTTTTAAAGTAGAATCCTACCCAATCGTAATAAGGGATATTTTGTTCTAATACTTCGCAAACTTCTGTTAATCTGGATTCTACAGAAGATTTAGAGTTGCTTAAAATATCTTGTATCTGAGGTTTTAATTTTTCAAAAGGCATGCTGCTAATTTTTTGTTCAAAAGTATTCAAAAATAATAGGACGAAGCACATACAATTTTCTATAAATTTGTTAAAATCAAGATTTTAATTGCTCCAATTATTTAAGAAATACCAATCGGTACTAAGATTTATTCTCATCTTTTTGGGGAGTTATTTGCTGTTCTCGGTTTTCTATAATTTTTATATTACCCTCTCCGATGGGTCTAGGTATTATCCAGATTTTTTCACACATCTGGTAGCGCTTCAAAGTAAAGATGTAATTAATTCTTTAGGTTATGCTTCAAATATTGCAGCCAATCCAGATGAACCTTCGCTTCAGCTAATAATAAACGATGTTTTCTTGGCAAGGATCATAGAAGGATGCAATTCTATTAGCATCATTATCCTGTTCACTTCCTTCATCCTTTCATTTTTCGCAAAATTCAAGATCACCATATTATACATCATAACCGGCGCAGTGATTATTTATATTATGAACATAGTGCGTATCGTTATCCTGACAATTGGGATATACGAGTATCCAAAATATACCAGTTTCTTACACGGAATTGTTTTCCCACTTATTATCTACGGAACTGTTTTTATCTTGTGGGTGTTCTGGGTTCGATTGTTTTCTAAATATACACTGAATGAAAAAGAGGTTTAAAATTATCTGGATCGCATTGTTGGTGTGTGTTTTAGCACTAGTTAGGTATTTTGAATCCCAATTATTCTACGATCCTTTAATCGAATTTTATAAGGCAGATTATCTGCATCATACCATTCCGCAGTTCAATACGGGAAAGTTGCTATTGCATGTGTTTTATAGGTTCCACGTGAATTCTGCGATCTCGCTTGTAATTCTGTATGTAACCTTCTTCGATAAAAATATCCTGAAGTTTTCCGTGTATCTATTTATATTTTTCTTCATTATTTGCTTTTCCATTTTCACGTATATGGTCTTTAATATTGAAGATGAAAATTTCTTAGCCTTGTTCTATGTAAGACGATTTTTAATTCATCCCATCTTCGTTCTAATATTAATGCCTGCCTTTTATTACTATAGAAGAAGAAATCCGAAGAAATTAGAGGAAGAATTATAGCTCAATATTTTGAGATACATCTTATTAGAGTAAAAGCTGAAGCAGGTATAAATTCAAAAAATGTTAATTTTAACAATTATTGTTTATATTTGCAGTGATGAAAAAACGTCTTCAAAAATTTTCTTCTTTAGTTCTAGCACTTTTTGTGCTGGTGTCTACCTTTTCTTTTACGGTGGAGAAGCATTTTTGTGGAGATCTTTTGGTAGATCAAGCAGTATTCTCTAAAGTTAAAGATTGCGGAATGAGCGCCTTGCAAACAGATGCAATGCAATCTAAAATGGCTTCGAAAAAATCCTGCTGCAGTAATACACATTTAACCGTAGACGGACAGGACGAATTAAAAATATCATTTAATTCATTACACCTGGATCAGCAGGTATTTATTGCTGCGTTTACCGTTTCTTATATTCAACTTTTCGAAACTTATTCGGAAGAAATAGTTCCTTTTAAATACTATTCTCCGCCCTTATTGGTCACAGATATTCAGCTGTTAGACCAGGTTTTCCTTATCTGATCTTAAATAATTTTCTCAAAAACTCCAAGCTTCGGATGTTTTGAGCTTTGTTGTGCTCCTAATTTTTAATTGAATTTTCTGTTTAATTGATACTTGCACGCTTTCATACTTAGTTCTTGAAAATTATTTAAATACACCACATGTTTAATAAACTCATTAAATATTTCCTCTACAATAGATTGGTCACAATCCTGCTATTGTTGTTTTTAATAGGCTGGGGATTGGTAACAACCCCATTCGATTGGGATACAGGATTTTTGCCTAAAGATTCTGTTCCGGTAGATGCTATACCAGATATTGGGGAAAATCAGCAAATTGTTTTTACAGATTGGCCTGGAAGATCTCCGCAAGATATCGAAGATCAGATCACGTATCCAATGACCTCCACACTTCTCGGGATCTCTGGAGTTAAATCGATTCGTAGTACTTCGATGTTCGGTTTTTCTACTATTTATATCATTTTTGAAGAAGATGTAGAATTTTATTGGTCCAGAACTCGTGTTCTAGAAAAATTGAATTCGTTACCAACAGATCTTCTTCCGGATGGGGTGCAACCTACTTTAGGTCCAGATGCAACCGGATTAGGACAAGTATATTGGTACACCTTGGAAGGAAGAGATCCTGAAGGTAATGTAACCGGAGGATGGGATCTAAATGAACTTAGATCTATACAAGATTATTACGTAAAACTTGGATTAAGCGGAACTTCTGGAGTTTCTGAAGTAGCATCGGTAGGTGGTTATGTTCAGGAATATCAGATAGATGTTAATCCAGACGCGCTGAAGGCCTACAATATTGGGATAGATCAGGTGATGATGGCGGTAAAGAATTCCAATAGGGATATCGGTGCCAAGACCATGGAGATCAATAAGGTTGAATATCTGGTTCGCGGATTGGGTTATATAAAGTCTATTGAAGATATAGAGAACTCGGTAGTTCTTGCCAATAACAACACACCTGTATTAGTAAAAGATCTAGGAAAAGTGAGTTTGGGGCCGGCAGAGCGCAGAGGGATTTTAGATAAAGGTGGAGCTGAAGTTGTTGGGGGAGTCGTTGTTGCCAGATATGGATCTAATCCGCTTCAGGTAATCAAGAATACCAAAGAGAAGATCAAGGAGATCTCTGTAGGATTGCCTCAGAAAACCTTGGCAGATGGAACTATAAGCAAGCTAACCATCGTACCTTTTTACGATAGAACACAGTTGATCGGGGAAACCATTGGTACCTTAGAAAATGCATTATCTCATGAGATCTTGATCAGTATAATCGTAATTATTGTATTGGTATTAAATCTTAGAGCATCTATTTTAATTTCGAGTTTATTGCCAATTGCCGTATTGGTCACCTTTATTGCAATGCGTTACTTTGGGGTAGATGCCAATGTGGTGGCATTATCTGGAATTGCCATTTCTATTGGAGTCATGGTAGATGTGGGGATCATTTTTGTCGAAAATATTATTCGGCATTTAGAAATGAAGAAAAATGCTGGCGCTAGGGACAATAAACTTTTAGAAATCATTCATAAGTCAACTCTAGAAGTGGCTCCTGCAGTAACTACCGCATTAGCAACAACTATTGTGAGTTTTCTGCCTGTATTCTTTATGGAACACGCTGAAGGGAAACTGTTCCGTCCTCTGGCATTTACTAAAACCTTCGCCTTAGGTGCAGCCTTCATTATTGGGATCTTTATATTACCAATGATCACGTATTTCTTCTTCAATATTAAACTTCAGAAGGAAAAAACAATAAAAATCTGGAACATCATCTTGATAGTTCTAGGTTTATTTCTAGCGATATATTTCAGTTTCTGGTTGCCTTTAGCTCTTGTGGTTATAGGAGCATTGCGATTGTTCGAACATAAAAACCCAGAGTTCTTAGGTAAACATTCAACATTAATAACTGTTATCGTGATCCTTGCGGTTACCTTATTTTTCTTAGCTGAAGAATGGGTGCCACTTGGTCATCAAACCTCGGTGTTTTCAAATTATATTTTCGTGATCGTTCTCCTAGCAGTCACACTTTTCATCTTGATGGGAATTGTAAAGTTTTATGAACGCATCTTAAGCTGGTGTTTATTAAACAAAGGTAAGTTCCTCTTGGTTCCATTGGTTACTATTTTCTTTGGAGTGATGATATGGTTAGGCTTTCCTAAAGTTTTTGGATTTGCCGCCACGGGATTCGATAAAGTTGGCTGGAATATTCGAAGCACCTCAGTTTGGAGCGGACTTACACATACTTTCCCTGGAGTGGGGAAAGAATTTATGCCCTCTCTTAATGAAGGAAGTTTTTTACTAATGCCAACAGCAATGCCACATGTTGGGGTGGAAGCTTCAAAAAACACCTTACAACAATTAGACATAGCTATTACAGATATTCCCGAAGTAGAAATGTCGGTAGGGAAATTAGGCCGAATTGAAAGTGCCTTAGATCCTGCACCAATTTCGATGTTCGAAAATATTATTAATTACCGCCCAGAATTTATTCTGAATGAAAACGGAAGGCCTGTAGCTTTTAAGGTAAATAGCGATAATGAATATATTCTGAGATCTGGGGATACCTTATCTAATGAAGTTGCTTTATCTAGAAAAACGCGTAGAAAAGATCTTATTGAAGATGAAGATGGGGAATATTACAGAAATTGGCGTTCTCATATTAATAATCCAGATGATATTTGGGAGGAAATAGTGAAGCGAACCAATATTCCGGGGGTTACTTCTGCACCTAAACTACAACCTATAGAAACCAGATTGGTAATGCTTCAGACGGGGATGAGAGCTCCAATGGGAATTAAAGTATATGGTCCCGATCTGCAAACCATTCAGGAATTCGGAATTGAGCTGGAAGAATTATTAAAGCAAGTGCCATCTGTAAAAGCGGAAGCTGTATTTGCAGACAGAACCGTGGGAAAACCCTATTTAGAAATAGATATAGACAGAAATGCCATTGCCAGATATGGTTTAAGTATTGAAAATGTTCAGCAAACTTTAGAAACCGCAATTGGTGGAATGACCATTACTACTACGGTAGAAGGTAGAGAACGATACCCTGTGAGAGTTCGTTATCCTAGAGAATTGCGTGACGATCCTGAAAGCATCAAAAAGATCTTGGTACCAACTATGAGTGGCGCTCAAATTCCCTTAGGTGAATTAGCTGAGTTGAAATATACCAGAGGTCCGCAAATGATTAAAAGTGAAGACACCTTCCTTGTTGGATATGTGCTTTTTGATAAACGAGATGGATTTGCAGAGGTAAATGTGGTAGATGATGCCTCAAAATATCTTCAGGATAAAATAGATTCTGGCGCATTAAAAGTTCCGGCGGGAGTGAGCTACAAATTTTCAGGAAATTATGAGAATCAGGTGAGAGCGGTAAAACGTTTAGCTATCGTGATCCCAATAAGTTTGATCCTA
>CAZWSP010000087.1:0-5379 GCA_964636585.1 uncultured Antarcticibacterium sp. | reverse complement strand
CTGCTCTATTTCCAATTCAAAACCATTATTGCTTCTGCTATTCACTTTTCAGGAGTGTTTGTAGCCTTTGCTGGTGGATTTATCATGATCTGGTTGTATGGCCAAACCTGGTTTATGGATTTCGCTATTTCCGGGATGAATATGCGAGATCTCTTTCAGATGCATGACATCAATTTAAGTGTTGCCGTTTGGGTAGGTTTTATTGCCCTCTTCGGAATTGCGACAGATGATGGTGTTTTAATGGGAACGTATATTCATCAGGTATTTGAAAGGAAACAGCCTAAAACGGTAAAAGCAGTTCGTGCAGCGGTAATGGAAGCCGGATTAAAAAGAGTACGTCCAGCAATGATGACCACCGCAGTAACTATTATCGCTTTATTCCCGGTATTAACTTCTACAGGAAAAGGATCTGATATTATGGTGCCAATGGCAATCCCAATTGTTGGGGGAATGATAATCCAGATCATGACCATTTTTGTGGTGCCTGTACTTCAGGCATATTGGAGAGAATCTGTAGTGAAGAACAATCCTGAAGACACAGGTTTAGTAGAAAACAATGAATTTTAAGCAAATGAAAAACACAACTAAATATATATGCTTTCTGCTGTTTCTAATGATGGGAATTCAGCAGGTTTCGGCACAAGATGTTTTGGAAGATTACATAGATCTTGCGGTTAAGAACAATCCAAAACTTAAATCTTCTTATGCCCAATTTGAAGCTGCTATGCGAAAATCGCCTCAAGTTTCAAGTTTGCCCGATCCAACACTAACCATGAGCGGATTGGGTAGAATGATTGAAACCAGAGCGGGAGCACAAGAAGCAAGATTCAATTTAATGCAGATGTTTCCTTGGTTTGGCACTTTAGAAGCAAAGAAAAATGCAGCCAACTTAATGGCTGAAGCTAAATTTCAGAAATACCTAGATCTTAAGAATCAGGTGGTTTACGAAGTGAAAACCACTTATTCAGAATTATATAGCCTTTCTGAAACTATTCAGATTAAAGAGGAAGATCTTCAGATCTTGGAATCGTACAGAGAATTAGCATTAAGCAGATTTAAAAGTGGCGGTGGAGCAATGGTAAATGTGGTGAAAGTAGATATTGGAAAAGATGCGGCTATTACAGAGATAGAGCTTATGAAGGAAATGCTGAAACCGGTTAGCATCAAATTCAACTCACTTCTTAATAGAGAGCTTCAAGAGAATATAGAAATTCAGGATACATTGAAATTACCGATACTTCCTCTAGAGATCGCTTCAGAAGAAAATATAGATGAAAATCCGTTGCTGAAGGCGATCGAGAAAGAACAGGCATCTTATGCAGCCGAGCAAACAGTTGCAGAAAAAGAAGGAATGCCTAATATTGGAATTGGAGTAGATTATTCTATTATTTCAAAAAGAACTGATGCCAATCCTGAAGGGAATGGGCAAGACGCAATAATGCCGATGGTTTCTATAAGTCTGCCAATTTTTAGGAAAAAATACAAAGCTTCAAAGGAACAGGCACAATTTCTTTTATCGAGTAGTGAAAGTGAACATGAAGCAGTTAGAAATGAGCTTAAAAGCATGTTGGCAATGACGGTTTATGAATACACAAAAGCAGAAAAATTGCTTCAGCTTTACAATAAACAACTTGTGAGTTCTGGACAGGCTAATAAATTATATATCTCGGCCTTCAGTAATGCAACCGGAGATTTCGAAGAAGTTTTAAGAATGAATCAGGATATTTTGATGCTTAAAACTCAAAGAATTGAAGCAGTTAAAAATGGATTTAACGCTGCTGCTAAGTTGGAATACTTATTAGGTGGCGAAGAAAATTCAAATTCAGAAATAAATAAAACTCCATAATCTTAGTAAAATGGAAAACAAGAAAATAATACTTATAGTTATTGCAACGCTTATTATTGGAGCGGGAATTGGGTGGATCTTAAAACCATCTGGCACAACCTCTGCAGAAAATGAAAATCACGATCACGCAGGTGAAACGGCAGATCAGATCTGGACATGCTCTATGCATCCACAGATTAGACAAAATGAGCCTGGAGATTGCCCGATTTGCGGAATGGAACTTATTCCGCTTTCCAGCGAAACAGGAGATTCTGAAAGCTACACCATGAGTGAAGATGCTATGAAATTGGCAAATATCACCACCATGATCGTTGGGAAAGGAAGCGCTAACAAAGAGTTGCGATTAAACGGAAAAGTGCAGGTAGACGAGCGTAATGCCTATTCACAATCTACCCATATCCCGGGAAGGATTGAGAAATTGTCTATAAATTTTACCGGTGAAAAAGTGAGCAGAGGGCAAACTCTGGCAACTGTATATTCCCCAGAGTTGGTGACTGCGCAAGAAGAATTGTTGCAGGCAGCAAGTATAAAGGAAAGTCAGCCGGAATTATTTGCAGCGGCCAAGGAAAAACTGCGGAACTGGAAAATTGGAGATTCCCAGATCAACAGGATTTTATCTACTGGAAAAGCGATCCAGCGATTCCCAATTAGCGCAGATGTGAATGGGATTGTGACCGAAAAAATGGTGGATCTAGGCGATTATGTGGAGCGTGGAATGCCGATTTATGAGATATCAGACCTTTCCAAAATTTGGGTGCTGTTTGATCTTTATGAAAGCGATTTAAACTGGGTAAAAGAAGGAAGTAAAATTACCTACACTATTAACTCTATTCCAGGTGAAACCTTTGAGGGAACTATTAGTTTTATTGATCCGCTAATAAACGGCCAAACCAGAGTAGCTTCAGCAAGAGTTGAGGTTAACAATAAAGACGGGAAATTGAAACCTGAGATGTTTGCGTCTGGGGTGGTGGTGAATGATATTTCAGGAAAAGAAACACAGGAAATTGTAATTCCGAAGTCGGCAGTATTATGGACAGGGAAACGTTCTGTAGTTTATATTAAAGAAAATGTTGGCAATAGCGCAGGCTTTACCTTGCGAGATGTGGTTTTAGGACCGGCTTTAGGAGATTCTTATATCGTAACTGAAGGCTTGCTTTCTGGAGACGAAATAGTGAGTAACGGGACATTTACCGTAGATGCGGCGGTTCAACTTTCTGGAAGACCAAGTATGATGAATCCGGAAACAGATTCAGCAGAAAAAGTTTCAGAAATCACTGCTAATTTATCCAGTGCAGAAAAGTCGAAATTTCAACCTTTATTAGAAAATTATCTTTCTCTTAAAAATGCGTTGGTTACCGATGATCTTTCAAAAGCCAATAAAGAAGTAAAACAAATGAACTCGCAATTGGCAGATCTTAAAAAGCTTCCGTTAAATGCCGAGAATACCAAGATCTGGAATAGTTTTCAGATGGAATTATCAAATTCTGCTTCAGCTATGGAAAAATCGAAATCTTTAGAGTCAATAAGAGAAAATTTTAATGAACTGTCTGAAACTATGATCGGTTTGGTGAACACGTTCAAATTAAACAGCTCAACACTTTATGTGTTGCATTGCCCAATGGCAGATCAAAATAAAGGCGCAGATTGGTTAAGTGCATCTTCAGAAGTGAAAAACCCTTATTATGGAAGCGCAATGTTGGGTTGTGGGGAATTAAAAGCGACAATAAAATGAAAAAATGTTGTCAAGCAGGAACTATAAAGCCGGCTTCAGATTATAAAAAATGGAGTATCCGCTTTGTGTATACAACGGTTTCATTAATCTTAATAATATCAGCAATCAATCAAATATTAAATTTTTAAAGAGTATAAAATGAAAAAGACAATTATAACAGCATGTATCGCATTACTAAGTTTAAGTGCAATTGCCCAAAATGATCATTCTAAACATGATATGAATAGCGAATCGAAGAGTGAATCTAATACACCTAAAAAAGTATTAAGTCCACATACCACTGCGATGGCGATGGTTGGAGATGCTCATGTGCATATAGATTATTCTTCTCCAAGTGTTAGAGACCGAATGGTTTTTGGAGGCTTGGTTGGATACAACAGTGTATGGCAAGCAGGAGCCCATAAAGCAACTTGGATAGAGACTAATAAAGCTTTAAAGATAGACGGCAAGATCTTACCAGCAGGGAAATACAGTTTTTTCGTAGTGCCTGGAAAAGAGACTTGGAAAGTGATGTTCAATTCTAAATGGGATCAGCATGGGAAAGATGAATATAGTGAAACAGAGAATGTTCTTGTTGCCACCATCAATCCAGAGAGCCTAGAATCTATTCAAGAGTCACTTATCTATACAGTAGAAGATAAAAAGAAAAATAAGGGGGTGATCTCATTAGCTTGGGAAAAATCTAAAATTGAGATTCCTTTTGAAGTTATTACAACTAAAAAATAAATAAATTTTATTTCATTAAAACTAGTCAAAAAACATTTTTAAAAACGGCATGAAAAATATAATAAAAAACCTAATAATAGTACTTATGCTAGGTACTGCATCTGTAAGTTGTAAAGAATCTCATGAAAAAAATAATGAGGAATTAACTATAAAAGAGACCCCAGCAGCTCAACAGGAAAAGGAAGTATTAGCTTCTACCTACCAATTAGGAGATCATATTCCAAGCGAATTGGTTTGCATGGTAAATAATGCTTACATGGGTAGCCCACAAATTCAGGTGCCAGTAGATGGGAAAACCTATTATGGATGTTGTGAAATGTGTGTAGGTAAATTGAATAACGATGAAAATGCAAGAATGGGAAAAGACCCATTTAGTGGAAAAATGATAGACAAATCTCAAGCATACATAGTGCTTTCCAGTAAGGATGGAGCGGTTGATTATTTTGAATCTGAAGAGTCATATAAAAAGCATAAAAACATGATTGAAGGATCACACTAATTATTATGAAGCTAAAACTTCTAAGGATTTAATTCCAAATTATTATGACCAAAGAGTATTACATAAAAAATATGGTTTGCGACCGCTGCATTAAGGTAGTTAGAAATGAATTAAATGCGGATGGAGTAAATACTTTGGAAGTTATTTTAGGAAGGGTTACCATAGATACTGAAGATGAAGTTTTAGATGAACAAAAATTAAATACCGTTTTATCTGAAAATGGTTTTTTACTAATTAGCAGTCCTGAAGCAATCCTTTCTGAAGCAGTGAAAATTGAACTCATCAAATTGCTAATGCAGCTGCCCCTTAAAACGGAAGGAACTTTATCCAGCATTCTTTCGGCGAAGCTAAATGCTGATTATTCAAAGATCAGTAAGATGTTTTCTATAACCGAAAAAATCACTATCGAGAAGTATTTCATAAAACTGAAAATTGAAAAGGTTAAAGAATTAATTCAGTCTCAGGAATTTAATTTCACAGAAATAAGTCAGCTTTTAGATTATAATAATATGAATTATTTATCCCGACAATTTAAAAGTGAAACAGGCATGAGCTTAACAGATTATAAAGGTTTAA
>CAZWSP010000086.1:0-13978 GCA_964636585.1 uncultured Antarcticibacterium sp. | reverse complement strand
TTATTTTACTGGAACCTAATGGAGTAGAAGTAGGTTTCCAATCTAACATGATCATTGGATTGGTTTTGGTTGGAATTACCTCTATTGTAATTTTTGGTGGACTTTCCAGAATTAGTAAAACCGTTTCTAAATTGGTTCCGCTTATGGTGGGATTGTATTTTGTAGCTGTTCTTATCATTTTGGTTATAAATTCAGATCAAGTTCCTTATTACTTAGGACTTATATTTACAGATGCATTTTCTGCAGGGAACTTTACTGGAGATTCTTTCTTAGGAGGTGTTCTAGGAGGTTTAATTATTTTAGGTATTCGTAGAGGTGCTTTTTCTAATGAAGCTGGTATTGGTACTGCACCAATGGCTCACGGAGCTGCAAAGACCAATGAACCTATCCGTGAAGGTTTAGTTGCAATGTTAGGGCCGGCAATAGATACTTTGGTGGTTTGTACATTAACTGCTTTGGCTATTTTGGTAACCGGAGTTTGGCAAACATCAGATCATAACGGGGTGAGCCTTACGGCGGCTGCATTTGATGCTTCCATTCCTTTCTACGGAAATTATATCTTATTGGTATGTATCGCCTTTTTTAGTATTTCCTCTTTATTCTCTTATTCTTACTACGGTACCAAATGTTTATCATTTTTGATGGGAGCAGATAAAAAACACTATTATAACTATTTCTACATTTTGAGTATTCTAATGGGTGCAACCACTTCATTAAGTATGATGATCAATCTTATTGATGGATTCTTTGCTTTAATGGCAATACCAACAATGATCTCTACGCTTATTATGGCTCCTAGAGTTTTAAAAGAAGCTAAGAAGTATTTTGTCAATATGAAGAATAAGAAAAAAGAATCTTTGAATGTTAGTAATGATTAAGACCAAGTAACGTTAAAGGTATAATTATAAAAAACCCTTATTCTTTTAAGAGTAAGGGTTTTGTTTTTAAATAGATCCTTCGACAGGCTCAGATGATATTTTATTTAGCAATATTGTTATTTCTCTAATAAGGTTTCATTGAATAATTTCAAGATCCTTTTATATTCGTCTGTCCAGCTGCTAGGTTCAACAAAACCATGACTCTCTACTGGATATAACGCCATTTCCCAATCATCCTTTTCCAATTCTATCAATCGCTGAGATAGTCTCACCACATCTTGAAAATGTACATTTGTATCTACCATTCCGTGTGCGATCAATAAATTTCCTTCTAAACCTTCAGCAAAATAAATAGGGGAAGAGCGTCGGTAAGCGATAGGGTCTTCAAACGGAGTGTTTAAAATATTAGCTGTATAGCCATCATTATAATGCGCCCAGTCTGTAACCGATCTTAATGCAGCTCCAGATTTAAATGTGCCTGGCTCATTGAACATTGCCATAAGCGTGATAAATCCACCATAACTTCCTCCATAGATCCCAATATTTTCGGCATCTACTCCATGTTGTTCGACTAGGTATTTAGCGCCATCTACTTGGTCAGAAAGATCTTTTCCACCCATATGTCTATAAATAGCAGTTCTCCAATCTCTACCATAACCTGCACTTCCTCGGTAATCTATATCAAGAACAGTATAGCCCAGATCGGTTAGTAAATTGTGGAACATATATTCTCTAAAGTAAGAAGACCACCAGTTGTGAACGTTTTGAAGATATCCTGCACCGTGTACGAAAATCACAGCTGCCCCATTTTTTGCTGAAGCTTCAGGAGAATATATCCTTGCAGGAACCATAGTTCCATCTTCTGCTTTAAACTTGATGATCTCTGGAGCACGCCAGTCATAATTTTTAAATTCTGAAGATTGTCCGGAAGTTAGAGCGGTCGCTTTTACATTTGCTTCAGTATTCTTCACATACAATTCCCAAGGTTTATTGCTGTAAGAATATAAGATTGCCATTTGTTTTTCGTCTGGAGAAAGACTTACATCATTATTTCCAGGCATCGAGGTAAGTTTTGTCATTTTTCCGCCCATTACTGGCATTTTATATAAATGACGTTCCCCAGGTCCAACTTCAGAAGTGGTTAAGAACCAAGATTTTTTATCGTTGGAAAGTTGTGGATCGAACACTTCAAAATCTCCAGATGTTAGTGCCGTTCTTTTTCCATTATCCACATTAAGTAAGTATAAATGAGAATATCCGCTTTCTTCAGATTGAAAATAAACATTTTTATTATCTGGCAGCCATCCCATAGTTCCTCCACCAAAAGAATACCCGATCCCCGGACCATTTATCCAAGCTTCATCTCGTTGTCTATCTAAAGACTTTAATTTACCTGTTTCCAGATCTAATTTTGCGATCCATCGGTCTTTATTATCGTAAGATCTCACATTTACAATAGCTTTTTCCCCATTTTCAGAAAAATAGGCACCCCAAGGAATCACTTCTCGAGTGGTTTCTTCCCATTTCTTCTCTGGATAATCCTTAACATAATCTGGAAGCTCCTTAATCCCAGGAAGGTCTTTAGTGTCTACTAAATAAACAGTGTCTTTCGCAAAATTATAAATAGCCAATTCCACTTTTGTAATATCATCTCCTACTTTAGATCTTGCAGGAAGATCTGTGGTATATCCAGAGGCATCTACATAATTTGGAACCACGGTACGCTTATTATCTGCTCGGGTAATGAGATTGAATGTGGCATATTTTAGGTTTGAAGCCAGTTGTAAGTTATTTACACTTTGTTTGCCTGTGTAATAAGTATAAGGTTTAGGAGTTGTTCTTTCTCTATACGCTTTGCTAGAATCAGATTTTTGCTCCCTCTGTAAAACCACTTCCAACAACTCTAAATTGTCCTCTTGTAACCACTTTTCTCTAGAGGCTAATTTTTTATCATCTTTAGAACGATCCTCGCCATTTTCTATATGAGTTAGCTTCTTAAAACTACCTTTTTTTAGATCGTATATAAATAGATTATCATCCATTACTACTGAAACAAGATCTTCATTATTTAAAAATTGAGGATCAGAAATATATTCTCCTAGATCCAATAAGAGTTTACTTGTGTTTTCTGAAGCTATGAAAAGCATTAGTTTATTATCTTGAACAAAGACCATTTTAGATCGGTCTTTATTATAATCGCCACCTCTATTAACAAGATTATTGCGTTGTTCATCTAAAGTTGCTTTTACAATTTTAGACGGATTGCTTAAATTTATTTTATATAAAGAGTCAGAAGCCTCCTTGGCCAGATTATAATCGAAGTATATAGTTTTGCTATCCTTTCCCCATTGGACATTGGACGGGAATGTGCCCATCCAAATTGGATCCTGCATGATCTTTTCTACGGAAAGTTCACTGGTTTGTGAATGGCCCGAGAAAGTTAGTAAAAAGGTGAAAAGGAAAGTGAAGGAAAAGGCACTGAAAGGTTTGTAGAGTAATTTTGTTCTCATATTTAAATATGGATAGAATTGAATGTTTCTAATTAAAATGCAAGTGTTTGAAATTGAGTTGGCAATATAATAAAATAGGCTTGGACAAGCACTCTTCAGCTATTTTAAAAGCTTACAATCTTTACTAGCGGTTTAATTCAAAATTAATTGTGGAAATTATACAGATAGCTGTACTTTTAAAACAACCAAAAATTGAATCATGTTAGATCTTCATCAATACATTAGAGAAATTCCAGATTTCCCAAAAGAAGGAATTCAGTTTAAGGATATCACGCCGTTATTACAGAGTCCTGAAGCGATGAAGGCTGCTGTCTCACAATTCTTAACGCTGATTGGTGATGTTAAGATAGATAAAGTGGTGGCTATAGAATCTCGCGGATTTCTATTTGGAATGTTGTTGGCAGAAAAGCTAAATGCTGGCTTTGTGCCCATACGAAAACCGGGAAAACTACCTGGCGAAACATTTTCTGAGATCTATGAATTGGAATATGGAAAAGACACGTTAGAGATCCACTGCGATGCACTTAAAAAAGGTGAAAAGGTGATATTACATGATGATGTGCTTGCCACTGGCGGGACAGCAAGAACAGCTTGTAATCTGGTAAAGAAAATGGGAGCAGAGATCGTGCAATGCAATTTCCTGATAGAACTCTTGTTCCTGAATGGAAGAAATAAATTAAACTCTTACGAAGTGGCTTCTTTGCTGAAATATTGATTAATCCAGCGCATTTTTAGTCACCCACAATTTCCAGCCAATTAGTGCCAACTGCGCCTTATTTGCTTTGGTAAGGTCTAATTTCCGCTTAGAATAACTTGGTAATACCTTCTGGTTAAATTTTGAAAGCGCCTTAAAAATTCCCTTTTTCATTAGTTTTAGTTAGTTTATCATAAAGTTACAAATAATTGAATACAAGAAAATTAAAAAGCCGCTACTAGAGCGGCTTTTTATAAGTTGTAAATAGAAGAAGATTTAGTTATCCTTATAATTACTTGAAACAATAAGTCGGTTGTTCTTATCTAAGCCCATAATTACCATTGGAATTCCTTCAGAATTACTGAAACTAGCGCTGGCTTTTTTTCCTTCTTTTGTTTCAGCTTTTATTTTTATGGAGGTAATAATTCCTTCAGAATTTCTTTTGATGTTTGAAAACTCAGCGTCAATATTTGCATCATTTTTTATCATCTTTCTTAGATTTTCAAGACTGATATCATTCTGATCTTTGTGTACCACATGCATATGAACATCTGTCGTGTTGGATAAAGTCCCCGCATTAGCCTTTGTTGTAATCTCTATAGCACCCTCGCTAGCTTTTTTTCCGTATTTTTCAATTGCTCCGGTACCTTTGATTACCTTGACATGAGCAATATTTTCGGGATCAATACTATTCGCATTGAAATTTTTATGCTGAACCTTTCCATCTAAAACAAAAAGTGCTTTAGTTGTTTGAATTACATTTTTTGTATTATCCATTATATACACATCCATGGTGTCAGATATTTTGAAACCGTTTTTGCTTGTTAAGCTGTCTTTTTCAATCCATTTGATCTGATTTCCATTCTGGGTACGCACATTCCTGATCTGAGTAGTTCTGCTAATGGAGTCAATATGATTCTGATTATCTCTAACTTTAAATCCGTATGCAGGTGATTGTTTCGCTATATCTTCATGATCTTCAAGCATGTTTTTAGTGTTCTTAGAAGATGCATAATTAGATAGGCTTATAAAAACTGGGATTTCATTTTTCTTTATTTCAATAAAATATGCTGCCTCTTTTTTATTTTCTTTATCTATTAATTTAAGTTCTTCCTTAAAATCGTCTATAATTTTTCCTTCTGAAACTAATATAGCTCCATCACTTGCTTTAGTCCCATAAGTTTTTCGTGCATCTTTCGGTATAATTATTTCTATAACATTTGATGTTCTAACAGTTTTTCCATCTAAATCTGAAGATGAGTATTCTTTATCATTAATAATATATAATGGGTTTTTTCCAATTTCTTTAAGCTGAAGAGCTGCCGTTTTGTGAGCGTCTTCTTCCTTAGTGATATCTCTAAATCCAGATGTTTTGTTTTTATTTACATAGATCTCAAAAGGTAATATACCGGTAGAATTGCTTCTATTTAAAAATTCGGTTTTTCCTGTTTTTAAGTTTTTTAAACTTACTTCTATCGCAGTTATAATTTTCCCGTCTTGGGTATATTTAATATTACTGAAGTTTAATTCTGCATCCCATTTAAGGAATATAGATTTAAATCTGTCTAAACTTTCTTTTAATGTTGTCTGATTAATGGTGACAGATAAGGATTCATTTTGAAGTAATACTTCGTTACTTGTTGATGAATTGTTTTCAATGATTTTGGTAGTTGTCTTTATATTAAAAGACATCATGAAAACTGCAATTAGTGGTAATACTAATTGGTATTTCCAAGTGGTTTTTGCAGAATTGCTTTTTTTATTTAACATAACTATTCGTTTTTTAATGAAGGATTGATAAAAATGATTTACTAGTGCGGGATGTTGACTATTTGTAGAAACTTTTACTAAAATATGTTGGTATTGCAGGATGCATTCGGAAGCATAAGCGGTTTCATGATCGGCAATGAATTCAAGATTTTGTTCGATAATTTTTTTGTAGAACCAGCTAAGCGGATTAAACCACAGCACCGCAGTCAATAAATTAGCAAGCAACATATCTATAGAATGAAACTGATCTGCGTGCACTTTTTCATGGTTCAGCATTAAATCTAGTTCCTCTTTTTGAACTGCCTTCGAATTAATAAATATGTAATTGAAAAAAGAATAAGGTCCGGAAGCTTGAGTAGTTTCTACAATATTGTACTTGCCTTTTTCATAGCTTGAATTTTTTTTGATTGTTCTAAAGATCAAAACAGATCTAAATAGCAATTGTAAAAGAAAAAATGCTGAAATGGCTAAATAAACTGAGCCTGTAATGAGCCACCAGTCTATTGGCTGAGTTTCTTGAACTGAGACTACATTTGCGCTGCTGAATTGTGAATAAGCAAATACAGGAGCATTCACGATTACTGTTTTGGTAAAATAAATAGCAGGAAGTACAGCTGAAGCTAAAATTCCTCCAAGAAGAAATCTTCTATTCGCAGTAAAGGCGGTATCGTTTTTTAAAAGCAGCATATAAAGTATATAAAAGAGGCTTATTAACCCCGCGCTTTTTAGAATGTAGATTAAATGACTTTCCATTAGTTCCCTTTTTTCTCAATTATTTCTAAGATCTCTCTTAACTCTTTTGCACTTATCTTTTCTTCTTTGGCGAAAAACGAAACCATGCTTTTATAAGAATTATCGAAGAATTTTTTGGTGGCCGTATTCATAAATTGTTTCCGGTAAGTTTCTTTTGAAACAGCAGGGTAGTATTGATGTGTTTTTCCAAAAGCCTTATGAGCAACATATCCTTTTTCTTCAAGATTTCGGATAATGGTAGAAACTGTATTATAGTGCAAATTCTCTTCGGTTAACTCGGCTTGCACTTCTTTAACAAAAGCTTTTTCGAGCGTCCAAAGAATATGCATGATCTCTTCTTCCTTGTTGGTGAGTTTTTCCATTTCTTCTGAATTATAGGTTTTAAAAATTTACCTAATTCAAATATAACGATAAAAATAGTTACAAACCTATTTTTGTAGTTTGAAAATCATTTTATGTCAGCCTTGTAACTTTCTTTATCTTCGCTTCAAAATGAAATAGATGAGCATACTTTACATTTTAATTGGATTTGTGTTATTGGTAGTAGGAGGGGAATTTTTAGTGAGGTCCTCTGTGGCCATCTCCTTTAAATTCAATATCTCGAAAATGATCATTGGATTAACGGTGGTTTCATTTGCTACTTCTGCACCGGAGTTGTTAGTGAGTTTGCAGGCGGCATTAGGTGGTTTTTCTGATATCGCTTTGGGGAATGTCATAGGATCTAATATTGCAAACATTGGTTTGGTGTTGGGAATTACTGCTATCATTTCTCCTTTAATAATAGATCAGGATTTTTATAAATTCAATTGGCCTGTAATGATGGGCTTTTCCTTTTTGCTTTACTACTTTTTATATACCGGTGGAAATCTTTCTAGAATTGAAGGTGGCGCCTTGTTCTTAGGGATTATAGTATATGTTTTAGTTCTTATTCAACGGGCTAGAAAGAATAGAATAGAAATAGAGGGAATAGATGAAACGCTTCAGGTAACCTCAGGATTTAAAATTATACTCTGGTTAATCATTGGAGGTGTTGCACTTTATGGAGGATCTGAACTGCTTGTAACTGGCGCTGTAGATCTTGCTGAAATGATTGGCGTGAGTGAACGTGTGATCTCTGTAAGTATTATAGCAGTAGGAACTAGTGTTCCGGAATTGGCTGCTTCAGTAATTGCAGCCTTGCGCAAAGAAAAAGCGATCTCCCTAGGAAATTTAATAGGTTCTAATATCTTCAATATAGCTTCAGTATTAGGAATTACGGCACTTATACAACCGATCTTTGTAAAATCGGAACAGTTGCTAACCAACGACATCTTCTGGATGATGGGCTTTTCTTTTATCCTTATCCCTTTGGCTTTTCTTCCGAAAAAATATTCTATAAGCAGATATAAAGGGGTAATTCTGTTTGTAGGCTATGTAGTATTCCTTGGAATTGCATTTTTAGATTAATTTAAGGGGTCTAATTGATATTTATGTAAAATTTAAGATTTTTTACCCCTAATTTTTAGGGGGTGTATTTCAAAATCTTGTATTTTTGTCGGAGTAATTTAAAAATTAAACAACACCACATGGCAATTTTAAGATTTCAGGCTTTAAAAGAAACATTAAATAGAAAACCAGTTAAGATAGACGAGACCGATCGTAGATCTGAACTTTTCGGAAGAAATGTATTTAACGAGACAGTGATGAGGCAATTCCTAACCAAGGAAGCGTATCAAAGTGTTAAAGATGCTACACTTAAGGGAACTAAAATAAGCAGAGGTGTTGCCGATCATATTTCTACAGGAATGAAAGAATGGGCAATCTCTAAAGGAGTTACTCATTACACGCACTGGTTTCAACCATTAACTGGAGCTACAGCAGAAAAACATGATGCATTTTTTGAAACTATAGGTGACGGTTTAGCAATTGAAAAGTTTGGTGGAACTCAATTGGTTCAACAAGAACCAGATGCGTCTAGTTTCCCACATGGTGGAATAAGAAATACTTTTGAAGCAAGAGGTTATACTGCATGGGACCCTACATCTCCTGCTTTTATATATGGAACTACATTATGTATTCCAACTGTTTACGTTTCGTACACAGGGGAAGCATTAGATTATAAAACTCCGCTTTTAAGAGCGTTGCAAGCTGTAGATTCAGCTTCAACAGCAGTATGTAAATACTTCGATAAAAACGTAACTAAAGTTATTGCAACCTTAGGTTGGGAGCAGGAATATTTCTTGATAGATTCAGCATTATACGCATCTAGACCTGATCTTCAGCTTTCAGGAAGAACCTTATTAGGTCATTCTCCTGCAAAAGGTCAGCAATTAGACGATCATTACTTCGGATCTATTCCAAGTAGAGCATTGTCTTTTATGAGAGATCTTGAAATTGAATGTATGCTTTTAGGAATTCCTGTAAAGACAAGACATAATGAAGTTGCACCAAACCAATTTGAGCTAGCTCCAATTTTTGAAGAAGCTAACTTAGCGGTAGATCACAACTCATTACTTATGGATGTAATGGATAAAGTTGGGGAAAGACACAACTTTAAAGTTTTATTCCATGAAAAGCCATTCGCCGGAATTAACGGAAGTGGAAAACACAATAACTGGTCTTTAAGTACAGATACTGGAACTAATTTGTTAAGTCCAGGAAGTACTCCAATGAAGAACTTACAATTCTTAACTTTCTTTATAAATACTATTAAAGCGGTTCACGATCATGAAGAATTGCTAAGAGCAACTATTGCAAGTGCATCTAACGATCACAGACTTGGAGCTAACGAAGCACCACCTGCAATAATTTCAGCATTTATTGGTAGCCAATTAACAGCCGTTTTAGATGAATTGGAAAAAGTAACCGATGGGAAATTATCTCCACAAGAGAAAACCGATCTTAAATTAAACGTTGTTGGAAAGATCCCAGAGATCTTGCTAGACAATACAGATAGAAACAGAACTTCCCCATTTGCCTTTACCGGGAATAAATTCGAGTTTAGAGCTGTAGGTTCTACTGCAAACTGCGCTAATGCAATGACCGTTCTTAATACTATAGTTGCAAAACAACTTAAAGACTTTAAAAAGAGCGTAGATGCGATGGTGAAGGATGATAAGATGAAGAAAGACGATGCTATCTTTAATGTATTGAGAGATTACATTAAAAAATCTAAGAAAATTAGATTTGAAGGAGATGGATATGGTGAAGCATGGCAACAAGAAGCTAAGAAACGTGGTTTAAGTAATAATAAAACTACCCCAACCGCTTTAAAAGCGAAGGTTTCTAAGCAGACTATTGAGCTTTACAAGGAAATGAAAGTGATGAACAAGAGAGAAGTTGAAGCTCGTCACGAAATTGAATTGGAAGATTACTCAATGAGAATTCAAATTGAAGGAAGAATTTTAGGTGATATTGCTAAAAATCACGTGATCCCTACTTCAATTAGATATCAGAACGTACTTATAGAAAATGTGAGAGGTTTAAAAGAGATCTTCGAAAAAGATTTCAAAAAACATTCTAAAGAGCAAATTGGAATTATCACCGATATTTCTGAACACATTGAAAAGATCAACGCCGATGTAAATTCGATGATCGAAGCTAGGAAAGCAGCTAACAAAATTGAAGATGCAGAAAAGAGAGCTTTTGCATATTGTGATAATGTAAAACCTTTCTTCGAGGAAATTAGATACCATTGTGATAAATTGGAATTGTTGGTAGATGATGAGATCTGGCCTTTAACTAAATACAGAGAATTGTTGTTTACTCGATAGTTTTCAGCAGCAATTAGTATAAACCACATTTTTCATAAGCTATGGAAAATGTGGTTTTTTTATTTCAATAGAATTATAGCGATCTAATCAGGATAAAAAATCAAAAGAATGTATCTTTGAGATCTCATAAAAAAGGAGCTTCATGAGTCAGGAAATAAGTAAAAGATACGCCGGAAGAGGTGTTTCTGCAGGGAAAGAAGATGTGCACAATGCCATTAAAAATGTAGATAAAGGATTATTTCCTCAAGCCTTTTGCAAAATTGTGCCCGATCATTTAACTGGAGATGATGCTTATTGCCTTATTATGCATGCAGATGGCGCCGGAACAAAATCTTCCTTGGCCTATATGTACTGGAAAGAAACAGGAGATCTTTCTGTTTGGAAAGGTATCGCTCAAGATGCGCTTATTATGAATATAGATGATCTGCTTTGCGTGGGTGCGGTAGATAATATTATACTTTCTTCAACAATAGGGAGAAACAAGAATCTTATTCCTGGCGAAGTAATTTCAGCAATAATAAACGGAACCGAAGAACTCTTAGCAGATCTTAAAAGTTTCGGAGTCGAAATTCATTCAACTGGTGGAGAGACCGCTGATGTTGGCGATCTGGTACGCACTATTATTGTAGATTCTACGGTAACCGCCAGAATGGAAAGATCTGAAGTTATAGACAATGCAAATATTAAAGCAGGCGATGTGATTGTTGGTTTATCTTCTTTTGGACAGGCTACTTATGAAAAGGAATATAACGGCGGAATGGGAAGTAATGGGTTAACTTCTGCAAGACACGATGTATTTTCTAAAACGCTAGCTGAAAAATATCCTGAAAGTTTTGATAGTAGCATTCCGGAAGAACTTATCTATTCTGGAACCAAGCATTTAACTGAAGCGGTAGAAAACGCACCATTAGATGTTTGCAAACTAGTATTGTCTCCTACAAGAACTTATGCGCCTATTATTAAAAAGATCTTATCTAAATATTCTAATGAGGATATTCACGGGATGGTGCATTGCAGTGGTGGTGCGCAAACCAAGATCCTTCATTTTATTAAAGAACTACATATCATAAAAGACAATCTTTTTGATATTCCCCCCTTATTTAAATTGATCCAAAGTGAAAGTGGTACAGATTGGAAAGAGATGTATCAAGTTTTTAATATGGGTCATCGTATGGAATTGTATGTGAGCCAAGAAATAGCAGAAGACATCATTTCTATCTCTCAATCTTTTAATGTAGACGCGCAAATTGTTGGGAGAGTAGAAGCTTCAGCAACCAAAAAGCTTACGATTAAAAGCGCATTTGGGCAATTCGATTATTAATATAGTTGCGATAAAGCAAGATTTTAATTTATTACGTTTAAATTTATAGAGAGGACAGCGATATTCTCATTAATTTTAACGTTTTTGCAAAGATTATTACAGTCTCAAGAACTGTAAGTAACCCTACAGGACCTATGAAAGCGAATAAGCATCTATTGCAGATACTAACTGTAATTATCATTATTGCGAATCTTGCAATTATGATACATTATGGAACTGGAGTAAATAGATGGTTAAGATTTGCTAACATTTGTATTTTCTTTTCGTTATTCCTAACCCCTTACTATTACAACAAAAAGGGATTGCTGGTCATGACCTTTTTTCTGATTTGCGATGGCCTGCTTATTTATTATGAAAGTGATCTAGTAAACGCTCTGGTTTTTATTATTCGAGGTGCCTCTTTTTTATTGCTTGCACGAATGGTTGTGGACCGGGTTAGAAAACTTAAAACTAATCTGTTTCAAAAACTTATCTTCACCTTAGCCATTGCCTTAAATGTTTTCTTGTTGTATAGCCTGATAGAGATGGTGCCTTCGGCTACTTATTATTCTATATTCGACTTGCTTTTCTACCTCTATGGAGTGGCTGTTATTATATGTGTAACAATTGCCGTTTCTTATAGCAACAGATATGCAGATAAGACTTCCCTGTTTTTTCTAGGCGCTATTTTAGGTCTGGTGTTTTCGGATCTTACTTATTTCATAGGTTTCTATCTTAAATTTTATGAATTCTATTTAGCAGATATGGTATTCGATATCATAGGAATTTCTCTGGTAATTCAATTTTTACTTCTGGAAAAATCTAAGGAGCAGATTTCAGATCCAGAATTAATGGATTAAAAAACTCGCTATCTTTCAGGGAATTAACAATATTCTGTAGTTTAATTTAAGTGATATTGTTAGTTTTGCTAGCTTGTTCCCCAAAATGTTTGTGATTTTATAATGAAGAACCTCAGAAACCTACTTGTTCTTATTGGAATAGTTCTAATGGCATCCAATCTTTTTGTCATTTTTGAATTTGGACTAGAGGAAAGTAGATGGTTACGAATACTGGGAACTTCCATCCTTTTTGTGATATTTCTGAAGGGCGCTAAAAAAGATGAAGTTTTTCTTTTAGCTGGTTTTTCATTGCTTTTAATTTCAGATTTTTTGCTCATTAAGTATGAGATTCCTTGGGTTAAAAAGCTCACCTTTATCTTGGTAATTCTCGCATATTTATCTCTCATTGTTCACATTAGGCCATATGTTAGAAATCTGGAAGCCAATGTTGGACAAAAGATCTTGTTTGTTGGAATCTTGGCGATTAATGTGGTTATGCTGTATATCTTAATAGATATGGTTGGGTATAAGTGGGACGACTCTTGGCATACTTATTTGTTTTACTTGTATGGAATGACCATGATTGTGATGGTGGTATTAGGGTTTTCATATAGCAATAGATATAGCAATAAATCTTCGTTTTACTTTCTTTTGGCAGTGTTAGGTTTTGTGATCTCAGATATCTCCGGCTTTATGGCCTATTACTTAAATGTGGGCGAATTCTATTTTCCAGACAGGATCTTTTATATTATCGGACTTTTATGTCTGGTAAAATTTTCTAGAATGGATAAGAACAAAGATATGCTTCAGTCCTACGGATATTTGTAAGCTGAATTTTTTTCAGCTTAGTTGAAATCCGAAATTAGGTAATCCGTGAAATTAACGTAAATTTGCACCGAAAAATCATTTGAAAATTTATGATTGAGAAGTTGAATATAGTGAAGCAACGCTTTGATGAGGTGAACGATCTTATCATACAACCTGATATAATTTCAGACCAGAAGCGTTATGTGGAATTGAATAAGGAATATAAAGATTTGAAGGCACTAATGGATGTGCGCGCAACTTATATTGAACTATCTGATAACATCAAGGAATCTGAAGAGATCATTGCAGATGGTAGCGATCCTGAGATGACAGAGATGGCGAAGCTCCAAATGGAGGAAGCTAAGTCTGAGTTGCCAAAACTGGATGAAAAGATAAGAATGATGCTTGTGCCAAAAGATCCTGAAGACGCTAAGAACGTGGTGATGGAAATTCGTGCAGGTGCAGGTGGAGATGAAGCGAGTATCTTTGCGGGAGATCTTTATAAAATGTATAATAAATATGCTGAAAGCAAAGGCTGGAAAGCAAATATTGTAGATTATAATGAAGGTACCAATGGAGGATTTAAAGAGATGATCTTTGAGATCTCTGGAGAAGATGTTTATGGTACTTTAAAATTTGAAGCTGGAGTACACCGTGTTCAACGTGTGCCTCAAA
>CAZWSP010000085.1:0-14099 GCA_964636585.1 uncultured Antarcticibacterium sp. | reverse complement strand
GTTGTCAATTCAATTTTAATAAGGTGCAATTTAACAAATCTTTTAAAACTGGTAAGACAATCCTAAACCTTGTGAGGTAAAATTGTATTCTCCTTGATGGAAGCTAGTTGTAGGGTATAGTTGTAAGTTTTTATTCGTTTTCTTATGCAATTCTGGGATAAGAATTCCACTGGCAGCACCAACTGCATATCCAATTAAATTATCTGTAAGAAAATGTTTTCCTGCCTTAATACGCATATAACCAACCGAAGCCGGAATGGCAGCAGCAACTCCCCAAACTAAAGGTTTTAAAGGTGAATCTGGATTAAAGTCGTTAAATACTTTAGCGGCGAAAAATGTTCCAGCTGCTGTAGCTGCAGTATGTCCTGCGAAAAATGAACGTTGTTCATCGCTATCAATTCGTTGTTCTGGATCCAAAGATTCATTATAAACTAAGGGCCTGCTTTTCTCTACCAAACCTGCAGTTATGGTGAATAATGCACCTGTAGTTGCCATAGTTTCAACAAATAATACAGAGATCTGTCCTGCATTGCTTCGTTCGTTTTCATTAATTAATAATCCAAATGGTAAAACGAATGCAGCGTAAAACGGAATATAACTATCGTCATTAGCTTTTTCAGAATAATATCCTGCAGCCCATCTGTCTACTCCCCAAACATCATCTTTAGAAAGATTATTAAGATCGTTTAAAGTAAGATCATCTTTGTCTTGGATAAGTTTAACCCCTAATACGTTAAGACCTACCGCTGAGGTGATCCAGATTCCATCTTTTACAAAATCTGTTTCGTAAGGAGAATTATTTTTCTCTTGAGAAAATCCTGAAAACGCCACTAATCCAATGGCAACAATTGAAGCTATATTTTTAAGCATTTATCTAATTTTTTTCAAATCTCATATTTCTTAAAGAAATGAGGAATAGGTTTAAGAAAAGTATAACATCAGAAAACACCTATAATTCACTTTTGAAGCTAGTTTTTGGAGCAAATATAAAATCTCGAAAATTGAATTAACAAAAGTTTAGTGTGTGTTCAGTAAGCAATCCCTTCGCATAACGCCTAAAATGACTTAACTTTAAAATATGAAAAAGAAGGTTGAACACACCCGAACAGGATTTGTTTTTAAACGTTTTGAAGAGGAAGAAAAAAGTCCCTTCGATACGTTATTCGAGATATTTAAAGAATTGATCACACATACTTCCGGAGATTTTGATGAAGCTATAGATTGGTTACGTCAATTGGACAAGGAATATAAGCTTACCACCAGTGAATATACTATAGACGATTTTATTGAAGATCTCAAGAAAAAAGGATACATCCAAGAAGAGATAGATCCAGATGGAAATGGTGGAATGGCAATAACTGCAAAAACCGAAAGAGCAATTCGGCAACAAGCCTTAAATCAGATTTTTGGTAAAATTAAAAGAAGTGGCTCCGGAAATCACAGTACTAAATATCAAGGGGTAGGCGATGAGCATACTGGAGAATTTAAAGAATTTCATTATGGCGATTCACTAGATAGAATTTCTATGACCGAGAGTTTAAAAAACGCTCAGATTAATCACGGGGCTGGTGAGTTTAAAATGACCGAAGACGATCTTGTGGTGGAGGAAACGCATCATAAGTCGCAAATGAGTACGGTTTTAATGATAGATATAAGCCACAGTATGATCCTTTATGGAGAAGATAGAATTACTCCTGCTAAGAAAGTTGCAATGGCTTTAGCCGAATTAATTACTACTAGATATCCTAAAGACACTTTAGATATCTTGGTTTTTGGTAATGATGCATGGGCAATATCTATTGGGGATCTTCCATATTTAAAAGTGGGGCCTTATCATACCAATACAGTTGCCGGGCTTCAGTTGGCTATGGATCTTCTTCGAAGAAAGAGAAATACCAACAAACAAATCTTTATGATCACAGATGGGAAGCCGAGCTGTATACGAGAGCGCGACGGTACTTATTATAAGAATAGCGTTGGGTTAGATCCATACATTATAGAGAAATGTTACAATGCAGCAACCCAAGCAAGAAAGCTTCATATACCTATTACCACTTTCATGATCGCTAAAGATCCATATTTAGAAAGGTTTGTGAGAGAATTTACCCAAGCTAATCATGGAAAGGCATTTTTTACTGGACTTAAAGGACTAGGGGAAATGATCTTTGAAGATTATGAAAATAACAGAAAAAAGAAAATTAGAGGTTAGAATTATAATTTTATAGCGAAAGCTAGGTCTGATGCTTTTCAAGTTCAGACAAAACAAGAAACATATGAAAATAGAAAATATTAAAACTTTTGGAGAACTTCAGAAATCTGGATATACTTCTAAAAGTATAAAAGAGGAACTAAGACAAAATTTAATAAGCAATATAAAATCTGGTAAATCTTCTTTCGAAGGTATTCATGGTTACGAAAACACAGTAATTCCAGAGTTGGAACGTGCAATTTTATCTAAGCATAATATTAATTTCCTAGGATTAAGAGGTCAGGCTAAAACACGTTTAGCACGACTAATGGTAAATCTTTTAGATGAATTTATTCCAATTGTGGAAGGTTCAGAAATTAATGACGATCCATTTAATCCTATTTCTAGATACGCTAAAGAGTTACTGAAGGAAAAAGGTGCCGATACACCAATTGCTTGGGTAGGAAGAGAAGAGCGTTTTTTCGAAAAGCTTGCTACTCCAGATGTTACTGTGGCCGATCTTATTGGAGATGTAGATCCTATTAAAGCAGCAAATTTAAAACTTAGTTATGCAGACGATAGAGTGATTCACTTTGGAATGATCCCGCGAGCTAACCGTAGTATTTTTGTTATAAACGAACTGCCCGATCTACAAGCCAGAATTCAGGTAGCTCTTTTTAATATACTTCAAGAAGGAGATATTCAAATTAGAGGATTTAAATTAAGGTTGCCGTTAGATATGCAATTTGTGTTTACAGCCAATCCCGAAGATTATACAAATAGAGGAAGTATAGTTACTCCTTTAAAAGATAGAATTGGATCTCAGATCCTTACGCATTATCCGCATAACATTTCAATTGCAAAAACCATTACCCAACAAGAAGCTAAATTGGACGATCGCCAAAAAGGATTGGTTCATGTTCCAGAGCTAGCGAAAGATCTGTTAGAACAAATTAGTTTTGAAGCTAGAGATAACGAGTTTATAGATGCTCGAAGTGGGATAAGTGCAAGATTAAGTATTTCTGCTTTCGAAAATCTTTTAAGTGCTGCTGAACGAAGAACTTTAAAGTCAGATGTGCAAAATACCTTATTAAGATTTAGTGATTTTCTTGGAGTGATCCCAGCAATTACGGGTAAGATAGAATTAGTATATGAAGGCGAGCAGGAGGGAAGCGCCTATGTTGCTCAGGAATTAATTTCAGATGCAGTTAAAACTTTATTTCCGCAATACTTTCCGAAGATAGAAAAGTTGGAGAAAGATCCAGATAACAACCCTTATAATGAGCTAGTAGAATGGTTCTTTGCTGAAAGTGGTTTTGAATTATTAGATGATCTTAGTGATGAAGAATACAAGGAGCGCTTAAATTCTATTCCTCCTTTAAATAAATTAGTTGAAAAGTATCAGCCTAAGATTTCAGAAGAGGATCAATATTTTCTGAAGGAATTCTTGCTGTGGGGATTGGTAGAATATAAAAAGCTGAATAAATACCGGTTTACTGAAGGGATTCAATTCAAGGATCTTTACGGAAGTTATATAAGCGGACTGTAAAACAATTTAACGAAGTGTTTGGAGAATGTTATTTCATACATCTTTAAATTGAACTTTATTATTTAAAAAAAATACAATGAGTAAAGATAAAAATGTAAAAGCACAAGAAAAATTCGGAGAAGCTATAAATACTGGAAAACTAGATCTTATTAGAGAAGTAGTTGCAGAAAAGGTTAAAGATCACGATCCTGCACCAATTCAAGGGCCGGGACCACAAGGATTTATCGATTTTTTCAGCATGATGCGTACGGCATTTCCAGATTTTGGGGTAGAAGTAAAGCATATGGTGACAGATGAAGATAACGTGAGCTTTGCGTACACAGTTTCAGGAACACATAAAGGCGAGTTCATGGGTGTTTCTCCAACCGGAAAACAATTTAGCGTACGCGGTATGCAAATTGGAAGATTTGAAGATGGAATGTTGGTAGAAAGATGGGGAAGTTCAGATGAACTTGGAATTCTTAAGCAACTTGGTGTGAAACCAGTAAGCTAAAATATTTTGAAATATATAAAGGGTGAGATTTCTTAAGATTTCTCACCCTTTTTTGTTTTATTTAGTTTGAAGATATCTCGCAGATTCTCCATTTTTAGGCAATGAATTTAAGATGAAATCTCGAATATCGTTATTGGCATTTTTTAGATCTTCGCTTCTCAAATACATCATATGTCCACTTCTATAACCTTTAAAGCTCAATCTATCTTTCATTAATCCGCTAGGGTCTAATTGCCACATAGAATATTTAGCATTAAAGTAGGTTGTAGCTCCATCAAAATATCCAGATTGTATCATCACATCTAGATTAGGATTTTGTGCCATAGCTTGTCTTAGATCGTCCCCGCTGTTATCGCCGCTATTATCCCAAGGATGCACAGGTCCAAACATGTTATATTTTAGATCTGTTTTAAAATTAAGTTCTTGTTGTAAATAATAATTTATCGCTGGGGTAAAAGAATGCAACCAAGATGTTAGCTCGGCATTATAATCTGGTCTATCTCCTGCAGATTTGCTGTCTATTCCTAAATATCTGGAATCTAATCTTCCAACGGTATATCCATCCTCACGCATTAATTCTTTCCAAAAATAATTAAAGGGGACCGCTAAGTTATTTTGCATGAATACATCTTCTGGCACTCCAGTATAATAAGCCATTTTAGAAGCTATCGCTTTTTTCTCAGCTTCAGCAATAAAACCTCCTTTAACTAAAACTGGTAACAAGGTATTAATCGCATATTCTTCCACTTCTGGTAAAACTTCATCTAAATCTTTGGACTGCATTGCAGAAGGTAATTTTTTGTGATACCAACCTGCAGCTGCAAAATATGGTAATCTATTGGCGATCTCTACTGGACCATCGCGTTCTATTCCAATTTCGGTAGGTGATACTAAAATAACACCATTTAAATACATCCAATGGCTGTTCTGAAGTTCCAAGGCCAAACCTGAAACTCTTGTAGTTCCATAACTTTCACCTATTAAGTATTTTGGAGAAAGCCATCTGTTCTTTCTGGTTACAAAGGTATTTACCCATTCACCTAAATATTTTATATCTGCTCGTACTCCAAAGAAATCTTTTCTATCCGTTTTATTTTCTTCAGGATCTATCAATCTAGAGTATCCCGTATTTACTGGATTTACATAAACGATATCTGCAACATCTAGAATAGAATATGGATTTTCTTTCACTCCATATGGCTGAACTGGAAAACCTTCGTCATCTATCTTCAAAATTCGAGGGCCGGTATAAGCAAGATGCATCCAAACTGAAGCAGATCCTGGTCCTCCGTTAAAAGAAATAACCAAAGGTCTGTTTTCTGTATTTTTTACATCATTACGCTTGTAATAGGTGTAAAATAAACTTGCCACAGGAATCCCTTTTTCGTTCCAAACGGGTTGGGTTCCAGTTTGTGCAGTATAGGAAATGCTCTTTCCATTAATATTCACAGAATGGTTGGAGACAACCATGGTGTCTACCGGAAGTTTTACTTTTTGAGAAAATGCGGTAAGCGATAATAAGGAAAGACTTATTAGGGTAATAATTTTCATAAATGGATCTTTAAATTGAAGCTATGTTAAAGATTTCCAAGTTAATTATTTTTTAAACTTAAAACCTTCATCTTTAAAAATAATAACAAAGCTCAAAAACAAGCCACCAAAGGCTGCAATCATAAAGAAGATTATTGCTAGTCCGGGATATCCAAAAATTCTAAAAGTTGAAGGCACCCTCATAAGCATTGCTGCGCCAACTATCATTGCCGCTATGATAAGACCCAAGGTAATTCGGTTTGCTACTTTCTGAAAACCGTCTGTAAACCGCTGCTGATCTATGGCATCTACCTTTATTTTAAACTCGTTATTAGCTAGATTTTCTGAGATCTTATTTAAACGTTCGGGAAGATGTTCTGCTAATTTTTTAGTTTCTAGCGCAACAGAAAAGAGATTCTCAGGTTTTAGTTCCTTATACATTTTTGCACGCATCATTTTATGCACATGCTTTCTAATAGCTTCTTTTAGATCGAAATCTGGATCTAAAACCGCTATTATCTGATCCATATTTAAAAAGATCTTTCCGAGAATATTTACCTCTACAGAGATCAAAATTCCGTTATCTGCGGCTAATCTGTTCATCTGAATTAACAATCTTCCGGTTTCCATATCCTTGGCAGTATTCACCTGACTATCCATGATTAATTGATTAACCGTTCTTCTGAAGTTTTTTACATCAGAATTTTCGGTAACCTCACTCATATTTAGCAACACATCTGCGGCAGCTTCCCCATCTTCCTGACTAAGCGCAATTAAAAGCTGAAGCAATTTTTCCTGAATGTTCGGTGTAAATTTTGCAACCATCCCAAGATCTATAAGTGCAATTTGATTTTGACTGGTAATATGAATATTTCCTGGATGAGGATCTGCATGAACAAATCCATCGGTAATTATTTGCTTCAAATATGCTTCTACTAATTCATCTACCAATGGCCCCAGATCATTTTCCAATTGCTTCATTGGAGAAATTGAAGTGATCTTTTTCCCCTGAATATAATCCATGGTTAACACCTTAGAAGAGGAATAATCCAATATAGGTTGAGGTACCGTAAGATTTTTGAATTCAGCTAAATTTTTTCCTAACGTGAGTAAATTCTGTGCTTCTCTATTGTAATCTAGCTCCTGTAAAAGAATATGTCTTAATTCTGCCAAGACATTATCGAAAGCATATTTTTTTGCAACTTCGGTATGTTTTACCGCAAATTCAGCTAATTCTTTTAAAGTATCGAGATCTGCTAAAAACTTCTTTCTAATTCCTGGACGCTGAATTTTTACCGCCACAGGTTTTCCAGATCGCAATGTTGCTTTGTGAACCTGTCCTATAGAAGCACTGGCAAGTGGTTTTTCATCGAAAGAGCTAAAAGCTTTAGAAATTCGTTCCCCAATTTCCTCCTCAACAATTTCCTGGACCACGCTATATTCAATTTGAGGAACATCGTCTTGTAGCGTAGCTAATGCCTGCAAATACGCATCTGGTAAAAGATCTGGTCTTGTAGAAAGCAACTGACCTAATTTTATATAAGTTGGCCCCATGTTTTTAAGATCTTCCACCAACTCTTCTGGAGTTTGATCATAGGTGGTTCCTGCATGTCCTTCATCTTTATCATCTTCATTAAGCGCTGTAGATGCAGTTTTTGCAAATAGATCGCTGTTCCAATATTTTAGCATAAACCCAATGAATTTCTGATAACGCTGTAGGTTTTCCGGAAGTATAGACATGGTAAATTGGTTGGTTTTGTTTAGGTTTAAATATATATTTTTAATGTAATACAAGCAATATCATCTAATAATACTTTAACATTTGTTAAAATTCATCTTATGAACTTTATTGAAATTAGGTCATAAAAAAAGGTTGAACTATTTATGCAACGCACTTTTAGTTCAACCTTAATCTTATTTATAAAATTGCTTTAGTTCATTAACCAAGCAGTTCTAATTTTCACTCTAGCATCTGTAGTTGGTAGATCCATTTCTTGTATAGTATTTTTCTTAGAAGTAGGCGTTGTGATCTTTCCATTTAGGGTGATCTCTTCATCATTTCTTTCTAAAATCATATTTATATCATCTTCTTCTTTCCAAGATTGAGAGTTCATTACAAGATCATACACATTCTGTACAGTGTAAGCTGTTCCATTTACTTCTTTAATAACATCACCATTCTTAACTCCTAAATCTTTAAGAAATGAATTTAAGGTGATCCCTTTTCTGAAAAACAATTCATTATTTTCTGGATTTCCATCTATGTAAGGAACTTGTCCATCTAGGAAAAATCCGGTAGGACTTTCTGCTGAAGTTAAAGTAACTCCCGCTTTTTCTAAGAATTTATCGTAAGGAATAGGTGTTGTTCCGGTAACATAGGCGTCAAAGAAATTTTGAATTTCTGGGTAGGTAAGAGAAACTATGGTTGGAATTAATTGATCATCCTCAAAGGGTTTATCTTTTCCAAATTTTTCGCTTAGTTTTTTCATAAGATCTAAAATTCCCATTTCCCCATTACTAAGTTCTCTCAGTCTTAGGTCCAAGGACATCCCAATTAAAGCACCTTTTAAATATACGTTGTAATATTCTCCTTTGTATTGATCTTCCAATATGTTTTGACTCATCAACGTAAATGGAACGGTATCATTAAAGCTTTTTGCAGATTCAATCTTCGAAGCAGTTCTATCATAAAATTCTTGACTGTCTATAAGTCCTTGATTCAACTGAAAAAGATTGGCGAAATATTCTGTTACCCCTTCATACATCCACAAATGTTGAGACATTTTAGGCTGATTGTAATCGAAATAATGAATTTCATTAGAGTGCACATTTAAAGGAGTAAGAATATGAAAGAACTCATGAGAAACTACATCTGTCATAGACTTATTAAGTGCTGCAATAGGCATAGTTTCTGGCAGAACAACAACAGTTGAAGTATGATGCTCTAAAGCTCCAAAACCTTTAGCGTCTAGCTTTGAAGGATTCGCTAAGTATAATAAGATAGAGTAATTCGCAGTGTTATCTATTTTTCCTAAAAAGCGCTTTTGTGCGGCGATCATAGTTTCAATTTGTGGCTTGATGCTTTTTGCACTATGCACACTTGTAGGAGAATAAACAGATAAAAGCACTTTTATACCTTCCACGTTTACATAAGCCGTATCTGGTTTGGAGTACATGATAGGATTATCTACAATGTCAAAATAACGATTAGCTAAATACACATCCTTCTTTGAATTAGGAAGATCTTCAAGCTTAACAGATTCGGCTAAAGGAAGGGAAGTACTTCCAAATAGGTCATTTGGTCTGCTAATAATTAATTGATATGGTTTTTCCTTTAATTCGTCAAAATATCCAACAAACGCATGCAGATTTAAAAGCATGTTTTTGGTAGCGTCTATATTAGAACCCGTTGGAGAGAATACTCCTTTTTCGCCATCAATATCAAAAGTGTCATTTACTAAGTATGTTACTTTATCAAGGTTGACTGCATTTTCAATTTTCCAGGAATTCTCATCTGTTTTCACCACTAAAAGTTGCGCTCCTAAATAATCGAATGCTTTAAAATTCTCTATGAACTGCCCATAGTTATCTATAGAATAGGTTCCAGGAACTGTTTTTGGGATATGAAAAATAACTTCAGAAGATGTGAATTTCCCCGGATCTACTGTAACCTTAACTTTATCTTCTTTAATATTTACTAGATCTAGATTTACAACTGTTCTATCTTCAGTTGTTGTATTAATGCTTTGGGGAGTTTTACATCCAAAAGCAACACTTATAAGTGCTATGGAATATATTAATTTCTTCATTAAATAGGGTTTGATTTAATTTATACGAATTAGACTTACACAATTATCAAATGTTACACCGTTTTGCCTCGAATGCCATTAGGATTAAGAATTTTATAACATAATTTACATTTCGTTAATAAGTTGTTAATAAATTCATAAAGTGAATTTGCTGAAAATGAGCGTAATTGCGACATCTTAAAAAATATTAACATGGAAAAAATATTACCCTACAGACTATTATTTGTAGCCTTTATGCTTTTTAGTATCACGGGAATCGCTCAAGAGGTTTTCGTAAATGAAATTCACTATGATAACAATAGTAGTGATGTAAATGAAGGTGTCGAAATTGCTGGGCCAGCAGGAACAGATCTTTCAGGATGGACACTTGTAGAATATAACGGAAATGGTGGAGGAGTTATAAAAACCAATTCTTTATCAGGAGTTATTCCAGATGTACAAGGTGGTTTTGGAGTAATTTTCTTTCCACTTACTGGTTTACAAAATGGCTCTCCAGACGGTCTTGCTTTAGTAAACGATCTAAATGAAATTATTCAATTTTTAAGTTATGAGGGTGAGCTTACAGCAACAGACGGAATTGCTTCAGGTTTAACTAGTACAGATATTGGGGTTAGTGAATCTGGAACTTCAACGATTAATTTTTCTTTACAATTAGGTGGTACTGGGCAAAAGTATCAAGACTTTACTTGGCAAGAATCTGCATTAAATACGTATGATGCTATTAATAATAATCAGGATTTTGGAGGAGAAGTTGTTCCGCCAACAATCGTGATTAATGAAGTAGACAGTGATACTCCAGGGACAGATGTATTGGAGTTCGTAGAATTATATGATGGAGGAGTAGGAAACTCTTCTTTAGATGGAAAAATATTAGTGTTCTTTAACGGATCGAACGATCTTAGTTATAGAACCGTCGATCTTTCAGGATTTACTACAGATGCAAATGGGTATTTTGTGGTGGGTAATGAGGCTGTAGAAAATGTGGGTGTAATTATACCAAGTAATGCCTTGCAGAACGGTCAGGATGCAGTGGCGCTTTACGAAGCATCTGCAGCAGACTTTCCAAACGGAACTGCTGTTACCACAGATAATTTAGTAGATGCTTTTGTATATGATACTAATGACGCAGATGATGCTGAATTGTTAGTTTTATTAAATGAAGGTCAGGCTCAAATCAATGAAGATGGAAACGGAGATAAGGATGCTCATTCTATGCAGCGTTTTCCAAATGGATCAGGTGGTTTAAGAAATACTGAAACTTATACACAAGCATTACCAACTCCCGGTAAAACAAATACCAATATTACAGAACCGGTTAATTTAGTGATCAATGAGCTGGATGCAGATACTCCGGGATCTGACACTCAAGAATTTTTAGAATTATATGATGGCGGTAAAGGAAACACTCCTTTAGATGGATTTATTGTTGTACTATTCAACGGAAATGGGGATCTAAGCTACAATACTATAGATCTTGCAGGTCAAATTACCAATGCTGAAGGATATTTTGTAATGGGAAATGCCGATGTTGCTAATGTTAATATGGTAGTTTCTGGAAACACTTTCCAAAATGGTGCAGATGCAGTAGCTATTTATCAAACAGCTGCAGCCAACTTTCCAAATGGATCTGTTATTACTACAGATAATTTAGTTGATGCCTTGGTTTATGGAACCGATGATGCTCAAGATGAAGAGTTGATCGTACTACTAAATGAAGGACAACTTCAAGCAGATGAAAATGCTGCGGGAAATCAAGCAATTCATTCTTTACAAAGAATTCCGAACGGGGAAGGTGGAGCAAGAAACACGGCTAATTATGTAGCTACAGATCCAACTCCAGGAACAGAAAATGGAGCTTTAGCGCCACAAACTGAATTGATCACTATTCTTGAAGCTAGAAATGCTGTAGAAGGAACTACAGTTACCATTACTGGAACTCTTACCGTAAGCGACCAATTTAGAGGTTCTGCTTATTTACAAGATGCTACTGGTGGAGTTGCCATTTTCGACGGAATGGTTCACGGAGATGGAACCTTTAAAATAGGTGATAAAGTTACGGTTACAGGAACTAGAAGTAGTTATAACGGACAAGTTCAAATTAGTCCAGTTGCTAGAGTAGATTTTGAAGGAGTTGCAGATGCTCCTGTTTTACCATTAGATATTACAGTTGCAGAATTAAGCGCGCATGCAGGGGAATTGGTACGTATTACAGATGTTACTTTTTCTGGAGCTGGGAATTTGATTTTCGGAAATGAAAACTATGTTGTTTCTGATGCCTCAGGAAATGGAGAAATTAGATTAGATGCAGATGTTACCGGATTAATTGGAAAGCAAATGCCAGAATCTTGTTCAGAAGTAATTGGTGTTGTGGGTAGATTTAATGAAGTTTTCCAATTGTTACCGAGATTGGCTTCAGATCTTCCTTGTGCAGATGTGTATGATAATACGGGAGCAGATTCTGCAATATCCAGAGAGCTTACTTTAGATGTGGCTACTTGGAATATCGAATGGTTTGGAGATGAAGCTAATACTCCTGTTTACAATAATCCAAATTCAGATGCAATTCAGAAGGAAAGAGTAAAAGCGATTCTTTTAGATCTTGATGCAGATGTTATTGGAGTAGAAGAGATCTCAGACGATGTACTTTTCGGACAAATGGTTTCTGAAATGGAAGGATATGATTATGTGCTTTCTAATGCTACTTCGTATCCGGATTCTCCAGGAGGACAAAAAGTTGGTTTTATTTACAGAACCGATGTGGTTTCAGTAAAATCTACCAGAGCGATGTTTACTTCAGTTCATCCATTCTATGATGGGGACGGATCTTTATTAGCAGATTACCCTGAAACTCCAGACAGATTTTACGCAAGTGGTAGATTGCCATTTATGATGGAAGCAGATGTTACTTTGAACGGACAAACTAAAACCATCAATTTTGTAGAATTACACGCTAGAGCTAACGGAAGTACAGATTCTCAGTCTCGTTATGATATGAGAAAGTATGATGTAGAGGTCTTGAAGGATTCCTTAGATAGATATTATTCAGATAAGAATGTGATGATTATTGGAGATTATAATGATGATGTAGATGTTACTGTTGCAGATGGAATAAACACCACAGTTACAACTTATGATGCATTTGTTCAAGACACTCAGAACTACGATATCTTAACTGCTACTTTAAGTGAACAAGGATTTAGATCTTATGCGTTTAGAGAGAATATGATAGATCATATTTCCGTTTCTAACGAGCTTTCAGCGAATTACGTAGATGGAAGTGCACGTGTGCATTACGAATATTTCAATAGCACTTATACTACAACTGCTTCAGATCACTTCCCGGTTTCGGTTAGAATGATATTGAAGAATGTTGCTATTGCTTCGGTAGAAACTACAGATGTAACTTGTAACGGTTCTGCAACCGGTTCTGCAACAGTTAATATAGATGGTGGAATTGCACCTTACACTTATAAATGGAGTGATGGGCAAACTACCCAAACAGCTACTAATTTGGCTGCAGGAACTTACACTGTTGAGGTTACAGATGCTTTAACAAACACTGCAAATGCTGAAGTTGTTATTGCTGAAGCTGCTGCATTAGCGTTGGTAATGCCAGAAGCTAAAGTGGTTTATTCAGGATATGGAACTACCTGTACAACCTTAAGTGCGGTTTCAATTTCCGGTGGAAGAGGATCTTACACGTATGTTTGGAGCACAGGAGAAACTACTGAAACAATTAGTGTTTGTCCTTCTGAAACTACTACCTATTCTTTAGAAGTTACAGATGCTTCGGGATGTTCAATTTCTGGAAATGTTACTGTAACTGTTCAAGATGTTGCTTGTGGTAATGGAAATGGTCAAGATAAAGTTCAGTTATGCTTCAATGGAAATTCTATTTGTGTGGCATTGCCTGCAGTAGAAGCTCATTTAAGAAAAGGAGCTGTTCTTGGAACCTGTGATAATGCAATTGCTATTCAGGCGATAGCTGCAGCACCAAACCCAACAAATAATTTCACTACACTTCGAGTAGTTAGTGCTGTTAATGATAAGGCTGAGGTATTGGTTTTTGATCTTAACGGAAACCTGAAGAGTACTCAAAAAGTTCAGTTGAAAAAAGGAAGTTCAGACTTTACAGTAGATCTTTCCAAGATGATCACAGGAATGTATGTGATTCAGATTAAAGGAGCCACTTTTGGAAGTGCTCCCGTAAAAGTGATGAAGAATTAAATTCAGAATTAAGTAGAATAGAAAGAGGCGCCAATTGGCGCCTCTTTTTTTATAATTCTAAGTCTCAAAACATTAATCTCGTCACCCTGAACTCGATTCAGGGTCTCCTTAAATCAAAAATTAATTTGTTTAGATTCTGAAATAAATTCAGATTGACGAATTCTTAATTTAACGTTTTTTGACTTAATTGTTATAGAATTACTCTCTAATATGTCTGTCGCCTAATACATAATACTTATTGTTCACCAACTGCTTAAGACCTAACGGTCATCTGTGGTGCAACTTATCTGTTCTAATAGCTAA
>CAZWSP010000084.1:0-14116 GCA_964636585.1 uncultured Antarcticibacterium sp. | reverse complement strand
TGGTGTTTCTTTGTAATATAATTCAGCAACAAAAGTTCCATTATTCGTGTTGAATTCAGCATAAAGTCCATCTCCCAGATCCGGATAATCTTCTTTACAACTTACTAGGCCTAAAAGGATGGCACAAACAAAAAGTATACTTACTCTTTTCATATTAATTCTCTGATTTATTAGTATTTAATTCTTGGGTTATCGTGTGTAATTTAACTTCAGTAATAATAGGAATATTAGTTCCTATTTTATTTTTATCTCCATAATATCCAAACGCTTTATGGGATGGGAATATAAAGGTAACAGTTTCTCCGGCCTTCATTAATTTTAGTCCTTCTCGTAAACCCCCAAACAGATCTTCTCTGTCCATAGCGTAGCGTTTAGTAGGAATTTCGTTTTCAGCATAAATATAATCTCCTTGTAAAGATCTTATGTTATAATCGAAGCGAACCACATCTCCGTACTCCGGCATTTTTACATTTAAAGAATCTGAAGATCTTACGTTATAGTAATACCAAAATCCGTTGCTAGAGGTGATATAGTTCTTGGTAGAGTCTTGTTCGATCATCTTTAGGATTACCGCTTCTTCTTTGGCTACTAACTCTCTATTTCTTTCGATAGATTCATTAATAAATGAACCCGAATTTTGAGAAACAGGTCTTCTTGCTTCAGGAGATTTGCATCCTACCACCGCAAAGATTAGAAAAAGTATATATAGTGTATTTAATTTCATAGGCTTAATTGTTCCTGATATTCTGGAAGAACGGAATTGAACTTTACTATAGTATCTTCCAAAGATATATCGCTTTTTCCTCCGGCAGCATTCACATGTCCACCTCCGTGGAAATGAGCTCGAGCAAAAGTATTCACATTAAAATCTCCTTTAGATCTAAAACTGATCTTTATAATACCATCTGTTTTATGTTCAATAAAAATGGCTGCAAAAACTACACCTTCTAAGGAAAGTCCGTAATTCACAAAACCTTCTGTATCTCCGCGCTTAAAATTATTTTTATCTAATTCTTCTTGAGAAAGAGTGATGTATGCAGTTCTCAGCTTCTTATTAACTTTTAAATTGCTCAAAGCAACACCAAGTAATTGAAGTCGGCTTTGGGAAGAAGTATCATAGATTTGCTGATGGATATAGGCATTATCTGCTCCTTTTTCTATAAGGTCGGCAATCACCTTGTGAGTTTCACTAGAAGTAGATCGAAATCTAAAAGAACCGGTATCTGTCATGATCCCAGTATATAAACAAGTTGCTATTTCTGGTGTAATGCTTTTTACAGCTCTCAATTTCTTGATGAATTGATAAACCATCTGGCAGGTAGAACTCATTGTTGCATCACTATACGTGTGATGCGCATAGGTAGCTGGTTCTGGATGGTGATCTATCATGATAAAAGTTGCGTTGGCTTCGATTAACGAATCCTGCATATCTCCTGTTCTGGACAGATCATTAAAATCTAAGGTAAAAATGATATCGGCATTCTCAATAAGCGGTTTGCAGGTCATGTAATCTTTCTCGAAGATCAAGATATCTTCTGTTCCTGGTAGCCATTTTAAAAAATCTGGATATTCATTTGGAGAGATCACATTAACATGATGTCCCTTTTCTTTAAGGAAATGATATAAACCTAAGGTGGAGCCTATGGCGTCACCATCGGGTCCTTTATGTGGTACAATTACAATGTTTTTGGCCCGTGATAGGGCAGAGGTAATCTCTAAAATGCTTTGTTCTATCATAATTATAGGTAAAGATACAATTTAATCCAAATTCAGGATTACGGCCATCTTTATTTTTAAGCTGACTTCTAAGTACAAATGAAGCAAATTATATACTTATTAAGGCTTTAAATTCGCATTAAATCTTAATTGTTATCACAAAACAACTTCAGGTGTTTGCATAAAGTATTCAATTGCTTACTTTTGCAAAAAATTTAAAAACCATAACATGGCTAAGAATAGAACTTTTACAATGCTTAAACCCGATGCAGTTGAAAACGGAAACATCGGTGCGATCCTAGAACTTATTAATACTTCAGGATTTAGAATTGTTGCAATGAAATTAACTCAGATGTCTCGTAAAGATGCTGAAACTTTTTACGCAGTGCACAACGAACGTCCATTTTTTGGGGAATTAGTAGAATATATGACTAGAGGTCCTATTGTTGCTGCTGTTTTGGAGAAAGACAATGCTGTAGAAGATTTTAGAACTTTAATTGGTGCTACTAATCCTGCTGAAGCTGCTGAAGGAACTATCCGTAAAAAATATGCTGCTTCTATTGGAGAAAATGCAGTTCACGGAAGTGATAGCGATGAGAATGCTGCAATTGAAGCTGCATTTCATTTTGCTGGAAGAGAATTATTCTAGTTAATATTTAGATATATAAAAAGCCGTTTCAAATTTGAAACGGCTTTTTTATTTTATACAATCAAGTTTTTTATCTAAGGATCAATTTTGTAATTAATTCCTTGCTCAAAGCCTCATTTAAGATCTTCACGATTTTCTCTTTCCCGTAACTTAGTTCTTCTCTAAGCACAGAGGAGCTTAACTGAACATATAGCGTATTTCCATCTAACTTTATTGCGGTGGTATATTTTACAATTCCAGGACCCATTTGCTCATTCCAAACATCTCTCACATTAACTTTATCTAATCCTTTCTGAAGTTTATTGGTAGACACAAAATTTTGTAATGCATCACTAAGCTTCATATTCTCATTATTTCTCTTCTTCATCTAAATCTAATTTTAAGGGCTTGTAACGTTTATAATGATAAGTAATTCCGCGCTCATTCTTCAAGCTTATCGCATCTTCTTTTGAATCTACTACAATTTCTTTCCAGGTATTAAAGCCTGTGGAATAGTTCAGCACTAATTCATCATTTTCAATATCCACCGCAATTCGTTCAGGTTTCCCCGCAGGGATGTAACTACCATCAAATTGTGGTTTTACTTTTCTTCTGAAACCGGTACTATCTGTGATCTCGATATATTCTACGATCTCACTAATTTTAAAATCTCTAATAGAGTCTTTGGTGAATTCTACTTTTTCGATCTCCCAATATCCGTTCAGATTGGCTAAATGTTCTTTTGGATCTTTGTCACAAGAGTTCAATGTGAAAAGGATTAACATTAAAACTATTAGTCTTTTCATAATTTAAATATTTTAAAAGATTGGTTGCTTTCTTTTACAACTTTCTCTGTTCTATCTGCGTGCGTATCGCTAATAAAGATCTGTCCAAGATCATTATTTGCAACAAGAGCCACAATATGCGCTACTCGCTGTTCATCTAGTTTATCAAAAATATCATCCAGAAGTAGGATAGGATTTACCTTGCTTACTTTCTTGATAAAATCGAATTGCGCCAATTTTAAAGCGATCAAAAATGATTTTTGCTGACCTTGAGAGCCGAATTTTTTTATTGGATGTCCATCTATTTCGAAGCTAAGATCATCTTTATGTAAACCTACGCTGGTGTACTGAAGCATCATATCCTTCTGAAGGTTCTCTTCTAACAAAGCTTCAATGGGTTTATCAAACAGTTTGCTTTTGTATTCTAAACTTACTTGTTCAGTATTATTAGCAATTTCAGAATAACGTTCATTAAAGATCGGGATAAATTCAGCTAGAAATTCTTTCCTTTTCTTAAAAAGAATGGTTCCGTATTCAGATAGTTGTGCATTGTAAATTTCCAGCGTATCACGATCGAACTTGGTGTTGGCTGCAAAATATTTTAAGAGTGCATTTCTCTGTGCTAAAACCTTTCCGTAGGAAATAAGAGAATTTAAGTAAAGCTGATCGCTTTGCGAGATCACCCCATCCATAAATTTTCTTCTGGTATCGCTTCCTTCAATTATAAGATCACGGTCTCCAGGAGAGATCATTACCGCTGGAATAAACCCAATATGCTCACTAAATTTCTCGTAAGGTTTGTTGTTGCGTTTAATTACCTTTTTTTGTCCGCGTTTAGCACTTACTAAAATATGTTCTTCCCGTTCATTCTTCTCTAAGCTACCTTCAATCACGAAAAAATCTGCTTCATGATTGATATTCTGACTAGTAATTGGATTAAAATAACTTTTACCAAAGCATAAATGGTAGATACTGTCTAAAACATTCGTTTTTCCAACGCCATTTCGACCCACGAAACAATTAATTTTTGCATCGAAATCAAAACTGGAGGAATCTAAATTTTTATAATTAACGAGAGAAAGGGACTTTATAAACATAAAACGCTGGTATTCAGCTTAATAATTATTAATTTAATTTGGATAAAGGTAATTGAATCGTGCCGAAAGTATTAAAAAATAAGAAATAATTTCCCTTTCAAATATGAATAAAAATTTTATTTTTGCCACTCATTAAACCAATTTTATGGCAACGTACAAGAAAAAGGGGTCTAAACCATCTACTAAAGAAGAAAGAACAAATCATATCGAGGAGGAATCTACCACTGCTGAAGTATTTAACACGTTAGACGAAGGTGCTGGTAAAACCGAAGAATGGGTGGCTGCAAACCAAAAATGGATCTATGTAATCGTTGGATTAGCTGCTGTGGTTGTTTTAGGATATTTAGGATGGCAACGTTTTGTTCAGGAGCCTAAAGAGTTAGAAGCTTCTAATGAAATGTTCCAAGCGCAACAATATTTCGATACTGCTTTAGCTGGATCTGGTACTGCAAGTGATTCTCTTTACAATATGGCCTTAAATGGTGGTGAAGGAAAATATGGTTTCCTGGATATTATAGATAACTACGGAAGTACAAGTGCAGGAAACTTAGCGCAATATTATGCCGGTTTTGCATATTTACATACAAACAAGTATCAAGAAGCAATAGATCATTTAGAAGATTTTGATGGGGACGATGAGATCTTAGCTCCATTGGCAACAGGTGGAATTGGAGATGCATTCTTACAATTAGATCAGCCAGATGAAGCGTTGAATTATTACGAGAAAGCTGCAACAATGCGCTCTAATGAATTAACTGCTCCAAGATTTTTATTAAAAGCGGCTATTACTGCTATCCAATTAGGGAAAGGTGATAAAGCTGTAGAATATTTGAACAGAATTAATGATGAGTTCGCAAATACTCCTGAAGCAAGTCAAGTTGCTATTTATTTAGGAAGAGCGGAAGCATTGAACTAAGAAGTCTGTCATGGCAACCCAAGGAAAGAATCTTAGTGAATACGACAAAAGCCAATTACCGGAAGCCAAAAACTTCCGGTTCGGCATTGTGGTGGCGGAATGGAATGAAGAAATAACTGAAGGTTTATTTAAGGGAGCTTTTGATACACTTAAAGAAAACGGCGTTATCAATGAGAATATCGTGCGTTGGAACGTTCCTGGAAGTTTCGAGCTTATCTACGGTTGCAAGAAAATGCAGCAAAGCTATGACATGCTAGATGCAGTTATTGCTATTGGAAGCGTGATAGAAGGGGAAACCAAACATTTCGATTTTGTATGCCAAGGAGTTACTCAAGGGATAAAAGATCTAAATGTGCAAAATGATATTCCTGTAATATTTTGTGTGCTTACAGATCAAAATATGCAACAAGCCATAGACCGTTCTGGCGGAAAGTATGGAAATAAAGGCTCCGAAGCTGCTATTACTGCGATTAAAATGGCTCAACTGAGAATAGACGCTAAATTTTAGTTTCCTTCTTAATTACGGTATTATTCTTGTTCCTTTCATTTTGCTTAAAGTAGCTTTCAATTCTCTCGCTTTTTAAGTAAATTTGAAGTTCTATTAAGAAACAACGAATATTTTGAAGATCAGTCTCTATAAAAACAAGAAGAACACCCGTTATAATTACACTCCTCGTTATTATAAGGGAAAAGACACCGGTAACATTTACGACTTCGATTCAAAATTCGCCAAATACAAAAACACCACTAACTCTATAGATTTTGGTTCTCAGTGGGCAGATGCTCGCAGTGCAAGCAGAACCAGAGGAAACAGGGAGATCAATAAACGAGTGATCTATATAATCCTTGTGCTAATCTTAATTTTCTTGTGGATCATAGACTTCGACTTATCCATTTTTTCGAATTAGTTTTAAATGAATGATGTAATCCATCTACTGCCAGACCATGTGGCTAATCAAATCGCTGCGGGGGAAGTGGTACAAAGACCTGCTTCTGTAATAAAAGAATTGTTGGAAAATGCCATAGATGCAAAGGCGTCTGCTATTCAAGTTTACGTAAAGGAAGCTGGAAAAATTCTTATAAATGTTATAGATGATGGGCTCGGAATGAGCATTACAGATTCTAGGCTGAGTTTCGAGAGACATGCTACTTCTAAAATTACAGCTGCCGAAGATCTTTTTCAATTGCAAACAAAAGGATTTAGAGGGGAAGCATTAGCTTCTATTGCTGCGATTGCACATGTAGAATTAAAAACCAGAAGAGAAGAAGATGAAGTTGGAACCTGCATTAAAATTGAAGGTAGCCAAGTAACTTCTCAAGAAGTTTGTGTAACTGCAAAAGGCACTTCCATTAGTGTTAAGAATCTTTTCTACAATATTCCAGCTAGACGAAATTTTTTAAAATCGGATACGGTAGAAATAAGACATATCATAGATGAATTTCAGCGGGTAGCTTTAGCACATCCTGCAATTTCATTTTCATTGGTTCATAATTCCGGGGAATTATTTAATCTTCCTGCTTCAAATTATCGTCAACGGATCACCAATATTCTTGGTGGGAAAACCAATGAGAAATTGGTTCCCGTAAACGAAGAAACCGAAATATTAAGTATTTCAGGATTTGTGGGAAAACCGGAATATGCCAAACGCACAAGAGGAGAGCAATTCTTTTTTGTGAACGACAGGTTTATAAAAAGTCCCTATTTAAATCATGCAGTGAGCGCAGCTTTTGAAGGTTTACTAAAGGACAAGGCATATCCTACCTATTTCTTATACCTTCAGGTAGATCCTAAGAGCATCGATATTAATATTCACCCAACCAAGACGGAAATTAAGTTCGACGATGAGCATGCGTTATATGCCATTTTAAGAAGTGCTATAAAACATAGTCTCGGGCAATTTAATGTGGCACCGGTGCTGGATTTTGAAAGAGATCCAAATTTAGATACTCCTTACGAATATCAGAATAGATCTGCGGCAACGCCACAGGTAGAAGTAGATAGAAATTTTAATCCGTTTAAGAGTGACTCTTCACATGCAACCGGATATAAAAGCAATTATAAAAAGGAAACTTCTAGTTGGGAGAGTTTATACACGGGTTTACAATCTGAATCTATTGGCGGCGATATAGATGTTCGGCAAATAGAATTTGAAAGTGAAGAAGTTACCGGAAATCTTTTTGGAGCCACCAAAACAGAGGAGGCTCAAAGTTCTACTTTTCAGCTAAATAAGAAATTTATTATTAGCACTTTAAAGAATGGGATGCTGGTAATAGATCAGCATAGAGCGCATACTAGAATTCTATATGAAGAACTTTTAAAAAGCATAACAGTCTCTGCAGCAGTTAGTCAGCAATTGTTATTTCCATTAGTGCTTCAGTTTAATAACCAAGAAACAGCATTGCTTAAAGGGATCAAAGATTCACTAGAACAAACCGGTTTTATCTTTTCTGAAATCACTTCAAGTTCCGCAGAGATCATTGGAATTCCAACTTCAATTTCTGAAAGTGAAGTAGAAATGTTGCTAGAGCAATTGTTAGCCGATTTTCAGAATGAAGTGCCGGAAAACAATTTTTCTCATACAGATCTGCTTGCAAAGTCATTGGCCAAGAGCATGGCAGTTAAATCTGGCAGCTTGCTAAACAACATAGAACAACAACATATCGTTAACGGATTATTTGCTTGTAAAGAGCCGAGTTTAACCCCGTTTAACAAACCTGTATTTATTACCTTGCCGGTGGAAGAACTGGAAAAAAAATTCATGTAAATGGGAAGAATTACCGATACCGTTAAAATACTTATTATAATTAATGTGATATTCTTCGCGGGCACTATGCTTATTGGGGATTACACTTATCAATTATTTTCTTTATGGTTCTTTCAGAATGATAATTTTGGGATCTGGCAAGTAGTAACACATATGTTTATGCATGGAAGTTTTATGCATATTCTTTTTAATATGTATGCATTGTGGGCTTTTGGAAGCCCCATAGAACAAATGCTAGGGAAGGGTAAGTTTATTTTCTTCTATTTCTCCTGCGGAATAGGTGCAGCCATTATTCATTCGCTTGTAAATTATTATCATGTAGAATCTGGATATAATGCTTTATTGGAAGCTGGGATGAATCCCGGAAACATTCAGCAGTTATTAGAAACTGGGCAGTATAATACATCCATTTTAGATGTGGTTTCTAAAGATACTTTAGAAGGTATGTTTACGGCATATAATACACCTGCAGTTGGAGCCTCTGGAGCAATTTATGGAGTTTTAGTTGCTTTTGGTATGTTATTTCCAAATGTTGAATTATTTTTACTATTCGTTCCCATCCCTATTAAAGCGAAGATATTTATCCCGATTTTAATTGCGATCGATCTATTTTCTGGTGTTACCGGATACTCCTTATTTGGTGGAGGGATAGCTCACTTTGCCCACGTGGGAGGAGCGCTATTTGGATTTATAATGATGTGGTACTGGAAAAAGAATCAGTTTGAACAAAACAGGTGGGATTGATGAAACCAATAGATAAATTAAAATATAAAATGCAAACAGCATCAGTAGTAGAAAAACTGATCGCGGTGAACGTTGCTGTTTTTATACTTTTCTTTGTTTTTAAAACCATAGCATTCTTATTCAATTTACCTTCAAATTTTATAACTGAATGGTTAGTATTCCCTAAAGAAATTGGCGAATACATTTTCAAGCCTTGGTCTATAATCACTTATTCCTTTTTACATTCTGGCATTTGGCATATACTTTCTAATATGCTAATTCTGTATTATGCAGGGATCTATTTTCTTACATACTTTTCTTCAAAAAAACTGCTCACTTTTTATTTCTTAGGGGTTATTATTGGAGCCTTGGTGTATATGTTAAGCTATAATCTATTTCCAGCTTTTGAAGCAACAGGAAACTCCTATTTGGTTGGAGCTTCGGCAGGAGTTATGGCTGTTTTGGTTGGGGTAGCAACCAAAGTTCCAGATATGCGTATTCGACTCATGTTTATTGGGGCGATTAAATTTTGGTACATCGCTGCATTTTTGGTGGTGGTAGATATCATCCAGATCCCTTTTGGAAACGCCGGTGGACATTTTGCTCATCTAGGCGGTGCATTGTTCGGATATATGTATACCAAACAATTAGCAAAAGGAAATGATATTGCTAGTGGTTTCGAGAATTTTATGAACGGATTTTTTAATCTGTTCAATCCTACGAAAAAGGCCAAACCTAAAATGAAGACTGTTTATAAGAAACCAGGTGCAAACACTAATAAGGCGAAGGTTTCATCTATAAATAAGGATGAAAAACAACAAAAAATTGATGCTATCTTAGACAAGATAAGCACTAGTGGTTACGATAGTTTAACCAAACAAGAGAAAGATTTTTTATTCCATGCTGGTAAGGATAAATAAATGAAAAAGTTAAGCCTGTTGGATAAATTTATTTTTATCCTTAATTCTATAATGGCGTTTGCCCTTGTGTTATCTTATCTTTTGCCATATGTGCCACCCAAAACTTTCCCTCTTTTATCGGTTCTTAGCTTAGGAGTTCCTTTGCTTATTCTCTGTAATTTTATCTTTTTGTTATTTTGGGGAATTCGATTTAAGAAACAAGCCTTACTTTCCTTAATAGTGCTTGTATTAGGTTATAATTATGTGCTTTCCTGGATCCAGATCTCTAGTGATCCAGAAACCAAAGGCACTCACAGCTTATCTTTAATGAGTTATAATGTTAGAATGTTCAACGCCTATAAATGGGTAGACGACGATAAGATCCCAGTGAAGATCACCGATTTTATTTCTGAAAAAGATCCAGATCTAATTGCAACTCAAGAGCATTTTGTTGGAGTTGCCGGAATGATAAAAACCTACCCCTATAATTTTATTAAACTGAAGGATGGCGGATCTGAATTTGGATCGGCGATCTTCTCGAAATATCCTATTATAAAACGGCATTCTGTAGATTTCCCAGAAGACGGAAACAACAACGCGATCTTTGTTGATATCGTTAAAGAGGAGGATACGCTGCGAGTTTTTAATGTGCATTTTCAGTCCTTAAATATAAAACCAGGCATTAACGATCTTAAGAAAGAAGATGGAAAAAAGTTGTTTGGTAGAATTGGATACGGATTTAAACTTCAGCAGAGACAAGCAGAAATGATGATGGCAGAAGTGGAGAAATCTCCTTATAAAACTATTATCATTGGCGATTTTAATAACACTGCTTTTTCATATATCTACAAACTGGTTAAAGGAGATCGATTTAAAGATGCATTTTTAGAAGTTGGTACCGGTTTTGGGCAAACCTTTAACCTGAGTTACTTTCCTTTGAGAATAGATTTTATGATGATAGATCAAGGATTAAATGTGCAAAGTTTCGACGTATTTCCTATTAAACTTTCAGACCACTATCCAATTTTTTCTACCATAAACTGGTAGAATTCTATTAAAGAGATTTCAGATATGCTACACTGTTTGGCCCTTCGTTAAAAAGAAGATCCAAAATGCACAAATTGGAAATAAAACCATGTTTCTCCTGAAACACTTGAATGTATTCTGGAATTTGTGTTGAGATTTTAGCATTGCATAATCCGCGCTGATCTAATTGACCTTTTGTTTCTTTTAGGTATTCTGAAGTCTTTTCAAAATTAAGATCCATCTGAAGGCATTCTATCAAGGTTTCAAAACACGCAAAATTGAATTCGTATAAAAAGGTGTATTCAGTATTAAAAAGTGGCGCGAGTTCATCTTCATAAAATTCGAAAAACGGTGAAGTTTGATATGCGGTTTTCAAAGATCTCCAATGCACCTTTTGCCATTTATCTTCATTGTCTATGAGCACTTCAGTATATTTCTGATGTACTTTAACCTTGGTTTTTGGCAAGTGTTTTATGGGGATATTCAAACTTAACTTTCCGTTGGCGCCATAGATATACATGCGATTTCGGTACGTTTGTTTTTGATAATTGTCTTCCTGTTCAATCCAAACCTTATCTGCATTCACAATTGTTGCAAACTGCGTAATAGGCCCAAAATATGGAAGACTAATTAAAACTTCGGTCATTAGAAAAAATTAAGAAATACTACTAATTCTTTTTCTTGCTTTTAAAGAAATTGTATCCAAACAACCCTAAAAGTGCGATCAAGAAATAAGGCAAATAGGAGGTAGGTTCATTTTCCCCAGCAACGGTGGTAAATAAACGTTCCCATCTAATCTTATTCATTATTCCTTGTCCATTAGTATCCCAACTAAACCAAACAAATATCGGTTTTCCTACTACGTGATTTTCTGGAACATATCCAAAATAACGGCTATCCAAACTGTTATGTCTGTTATCTCCCATCATCCAGTAATAGTTCTGCTTAAAGGTATACGTATCTACAGCTTTGCCGTTAAGCAAAACCTGAGTACCATTAACGCTTAACTTGTTGTTAATTCCAAGTTCAGATCCTTCATAAACCTCTATCAACCTTTTGTACAATGGCAGGTTTTCTAAGGTAAGTTTAGTGTTTGCGCCTTTCTTCGGAATAAATATTGGACCCATATTATCCTGATTCCAATTTAAACTCTTAGAATTAGGGAATAATCTAGAATCTTTATTTCCAGTGGAATCATTAACTCTTTCTAAACTTGCAACATTTGGATGATTCTTGAACTTAGCATAAGAATCATCTGTTAGATTAATAACAAATCTATGTGAAACTTGATCATATCTGTAAGGATCTGTAATATCGTAACGTTCATATAAATAGTAAGGATCAAAAGCTTTTCCTTTAGAAGTTCCTATATAGTTATACTGAAGTTTTGCTCGGCCGGGCAATTTTAAAGGTTGAGAATTTATATAAACCTTGCCATCTATTATGCTTAAAGAATCTCCTGGAACACCCACGGCACGCTTCACATAATTCGTTTTCTTGTCTATTGGCTTATAATAATATTTATCGGTAGAGGTCATAAACCTCATGGTATCTACAGGCCAGTTAAAAACTACAATATCCGAGCGTTCTATATCTTCAAAACCCGGAAATCTGAAATATGGGATCTGTGGAAATTCTAAATAGGATTTTGTGTTGATTATCGGAATGGTATCGTGTACCATTGGAAATGCCACTGCGGTTAGTGGTGTTCTTGCTCCGTAATTAAATTTACTTACAAATAGAAAATCTCCCACTAACAAGGTTTTTTCCAGAGAAGAGGTTGGAATTGTAAAAGGCTGAATAATATAAGTATGAACTATCGTTGCTGCGATTACGGCAAACAGAATAGAGCTTATCCATTCTCCCGCTGCAGTTCTAGGGTGTAAACTTCTATCTTGGATATAAGTTACATCTGCCATGTAATTAACGTAGTAAATATAAAATCCGAGGGTTACAACTACAAGAATAGTATCTAGTAAACTGTGTTTTCCAAAACTTCTAATAGTTTCTACCCAGATAACCGGAAACATGATCAAGTTTACAATAGGTACAAATAATAAAATGGTCCACCACCACGGTCTGTGGATAATCTTCATTAAAATTACTGCATTATATACCGGAATTGCGGCTTCCCAGGCCTGTCTTCCTGCCTTTACATATAATTTCCAAGTTCCGAAGAAATGAATAACCTGAATGATCAGGAAAAACAAGAACCACTGCGTAATAGTCATATATCGTATGTTTATGGTATAGGTAGCTAATTTTGAGATACCGTTACATTTATTAGGTCAAATCTTGAAGTACGTCCCTCATAGAGAATACTCCTTTTTTATCTAAAATCCATTCTGCGGCAATAATAGCGCCCAAAGCAAATCCTTCGCGGGAATGTGCTGTATGTTTAATTTCTATGGAATCTATTTCTGAATTATAGAAAACTGTATGTGTTCCCGGCACATTTTCTTCGCGTTTAGCAACAATCGGAATTTCATTTTCTTCAGCTTTATCCAATTTCCAGCCTACTTTTTTGGAATTAGCAATTATTTGCTGCGCCAAACTTATGGCAGTTCCACTTGGAGCATCTAATTTCTGAAGGTGATGAACTTCCTCTATTGCCACCGAATAATTCTGAAAATTATCCATCATTTTCGCTAATTTTTCATTCAGATCAAAGAACAAATTTACTCCAACACTAAAATTTGAAGCATATAAAAATGCTGCATTTTTTGATTTACATAATTCCACCGCCGACTCATAATTTTCTAACCAACCAGTAGTTCCAGAAATTACAGGAAGTTGATTATCAATGCAGCTTTTAATATTATTGAAAGCTGCTGTGGGAACGCTAAAATCGATGGCTACATCTGCATCAGAAAGATCTGTATGCTCAATATCTGTAGTTATTTTGTGGGTAATGCTATGTCCACGCTCGGTGGCTAGTCGTTCTATGGTCTTACCCATTTTACCATAGCCTAAAAGTGCGATCTTCATAATTAGAAGTTATAATTTAAAGACAATCCATATCTAGTTTTTCCTGAAAAGTCGTCATAATTAACAGCAGGTTTAAAACTTAGATCTTCATTCACATTAAATTGCTGTAAATGCGCATCTACGTTGGCGTCTATAATATTAAGAATATAAATTCCCGCAGTAACTAATAAAGAAACCTCTTTATTCCGCTGAAATAATTTTTGAGCTCTTATAAGTCCGGCAGTAGAAACTCTTGGATTATTTGGGTCTATAAAAAATTCATCATCTGTAGAACCTGCAAGTCTGCTTTTATAAGCATCTCGATATCTTTTATATTGCCTGTCGTTATCTATATAAAAGTAAATACCAACACCTAGGCCGGCATATGCAATTGGGATCTTCCAATATTTACCATTGTATGCTTGTCCTAATCCCGGTAAGCCTGCAGAATAAAACGCTGCTTTAGCCGGAGCTAGTGCATTATATTCTTTATAATCTTTTTTGGTTTCTACAATAGTATCTTGATTGGTTTTAAGCTGCAACGTATTTTTTTGTGCCACCGCGAAAGTGGTCACCAAACAAAAGATAATCGCA
>CAZWSP010000083.1:0-14218 GCA_964636585.1 uncultured Antarcticibacterium sp. | reverse complement strand
ATCCAAATAGCGATACAGAAGATGCTGCTACAGAAGCAACAAAACGTTTCGATAAAGATGAAGAAACTCAAAAGGTTTTAGCTAACACTAAGAAATTGGCAGATATGGATCAAAAAGATTTTGATGCAGTTTTCTATCCAGGAGGACACGGATTATTGTGGGATTTGGTAGATAATAAAACTTCACAGAAATTAATAGAATCTTTTTATTCAAATAAAAAACCAGTTTCTTTTGTATGTCATGCACCTGCAATTTTAAAGAACATTAATAAAGAAGATGGTTCTGCATTAGTAGATGGTAAAAATGTTACAGGATTTACCAACGGGGAAGAAGAAGCTGTTCAATTAACAGATGTTGTGCCTTTTCTTATTGAAGATATGATGAAAGAAAAAGGAGCTAATTACAGTAAAATTGGAGATTGGCAACCTTATGCTTTAGAAGATGGACTTTTAATTACAGGACAAAATCCTGCATCTTCTTCACTAGTTGCAAAATTACTTATGAATAAATTACAATAAGATATGAGTAAAGAGCAATCATTACTAAAATCATATAAAATGGGAGAGCTAGAACTACCTAATCGGGTAGTTATGGCTCCTCTTACTAGAAGTAGGGCAGCGAATGCTGAAAATATGCCTACTGAAGATCTCCATGTTCAGTATTACAAAGAACGTGCAAGTGCAGGCCTTATAATTACTGAAGGTTCACAGGTTTCTAAACAAGCCGTAGGATATATAAACACTGCTGGAATTCACTCTAAAGCGCAAGTTGAAGGTTGGAAAAAAGTTACCAGTACTGTGCATGAAGCAAATGGAAGAATTTTTATTCAGTTATGGCATGTAGGAAGAATGTCGCATCCAGATTTCCATAATGGGGATCTACCGGTTTCGGCTTCTGCAATAAATCCAAACGGAAAAGCTTTTACTCCAGAAGGATTTAAAGATACCGTTACTCCAAGAGAGATGACTAAAGAAGATATCAAGACAACTGTTCAGGATTTTAAGAATGCTGCGAAAAATGCTATGGAAGCAGGTTTTGACGGTGTAGAAATTCATTCTTCTAACGGATATTTGTTTCATCAATTTTTCACCAACTGCTCTAATCACAGAACAGATGAATATGGTGGTAGTATCGAGAATAAAACAAGGTTTTTCTTTGAAGTACTAGATGCTATAAAAGAAGTGATGCCTTCAAATAAAATAGGATTAAGACTTAATCCTTCTGCACATAATCTTTTTGGAATCACCGTAGATGAAGAAACGATTCCTACGTTTGATTATATCGTTAAAAAATTGAACGATTACGATCTTGCATACCTTCATTTATCTGAGCCTTTTACAGATGTTTCAGATGTGGAGCATGCAGAACCAAATATCGCCAAGCATTACAGACCTTTATATAATGGTACTTTAATGATAAACGGTGGATTCGATCAGGAAAAAGGAAACAAAGTAATTGAAGAAGGAAATGCAGATCTTGTTGCTTTCGGCAAATTATTTATATCTAATCCAGATCTTGTAGAACGTTTTGAGCAGGATGTTCCTGTAAGCAAATGGGATGCAGACACTTTTTATAGTGGTGGAAAAGAAGGTTACATAGATTATGAAGTAAAAACAGAAAGAGAATCTGTACTAAAATAGGTTTTTCTGAAAATGTTTTAAATATGATGCGTCACTCTGAACTTGTTTCAGAGTCTTCCATAATTTGAAGAGATGCTGAAACTTGTTCAGCATGACGATTTAATTTCAGATTAATAAATAATAAAAAAGCTCTTCAAAATTAATTGAAGAGCTTTTTTATTGATGACTATTTTTTAAGCTTGATGCTTATCTTAAGCATTAAAATTTCCAGGCGATAAAGCGACTCTTTTTGTTTCCTTGTCCCATAGGAATCACTTTATAAGTAGCCTTTAATTTATCCAGTTGCTTGTATATTTTTGAAAGACTTTCCTTTTTAGAAATTAAGGAAGTGAACCAACCAACTTGCGTTTTAAAATCGGCACTTTCTTTTATCATTCGCTTTAAAAATAAAGCTTCTCCACCGTTGCACCACAATTCATTAGATTCTCCACCAAAATTCAACGGACTTCCAATTTCCCTTCCTAAATTTTTTGTTTTTCTTCGGCTTGTTTTGGCAGCTTCTTCTTTAGATGCGTGAAATGGTGGATTACACATGCTAAAGTTGAAATATTCTCCTTTTTGTATAATCCCTTTAAACATATTAGAGTGATCGTCCTGATATCTTATTTCGATATTCTGACTAAGCTTTTTTGTAGTATTAATATTATTCTGAGCTGCAACTACGGCATTCTCGTCGATATCTGCACCAACCATTTTCCAATGATAAATACTGTTTCCAAGAATTGGATAGATGCAATTAGCACCAACTCCAATATCTAGACCTTTAACTTCCGGAGTTAATTTTTCTTCAGCAAGAAGATCGGCTAAATGATGGATATAATCTGCTCTTCCCGGTATTGGCGGAACCAAATATTTAGGCGGAATATTCCAATCTGTTACTTTATAATGATGTTTTAGAAGTGCTTTATTTAAATGAAGCACCGCCTGGTTATCACCAAAGTCGATTGTTTTTTCTGAATTATTGTTCGCTATGATATATTGTGATAATTCTGGCTGTACTTTTTCAAGTTCGTCAAAATTATAAGCTTCGTTATGTATGTTATTTGGATGCAAATGTGTGATATTAATTGAAGGGCAAAGATACGACCTTTCTAGTGGTTCAAATAACTTAGTTGCCACAACTTCAGAAACCTTAGGCGCTATAGTATTTAGCTGTACTTTTGCAAAATGGCAAATACAATTAAAGATCAGAGCGAAATCTTGAAAAAGATGGGAATAGAAAAGCTTAATCCTATGCAGGAAGAAGCTTTAAGTGTAATTAGTAAAACTTCTAACGTTGTTTTACTTTCTCCCACAGGAACCGGAAAAACCTTGGCTTTTTTGTTGCCTATCATAGAAATGTTGGATCAAACTTCTACTGATGTTCAAGCGTTGATCTTGGTTCCATCCAGAGAACTTGCTATTCAAATAGAACAAGTAGTTAGAGAAATGGGAACTGGTTATAAGACCAATGCAGTTTATGGAGGCAGGCCTTTTTCTAAAGACAAGATAGAATTGAAGCAAGAGCCTGCTATTTTAATTGGTACTCCTGGACGAGTTTCAGATCATTTACGCAGAGAGACTTTTTCGGTTGATTCAATAAAAACCTTAGTTTTAGATGAATTTGATAAATCTTTGGAAGTTGGTTTTGAAGAACAAATGACAGAGATCATTCAAGCTTTGCCAAATATTGAAAAACGCATATTAACATCAGCAACACAACATATTGAGATCCCACGTTTTGTTGGGTTGAAAGATGCTACAAAAATTAATTATCTAAGCACCAAAAAGAAATCTCAGCTTCAGATAAAAACAATAAACTCTGCTTCAAAAGATAAATTAGAATCTTTAAAAGAAGTTCTAGATCATATTGGGAATAAACCTGGAATAGTATTTTGCAATTTTAGAGATAGTATTCAGCGAGTGAGTGATTTTCTTACTCAGAATAACATTGGTCATGGCTGTTTTCACGGAGGAATGGAGCAACAGGATAGAGAACGTTCCCTTATTAAATTTAGAAATGGAACTCATAATATAATTGTAGCTACAGACCTTGCAGCGCGTGGATTGGATATTCCTGAACTTAATTTTATTATTCATTATCAGCTTCCGCTAAAAGCTGAAGAATTTACACATAGAAATGGTAGAACTGCAAGGATGAATGCCAGCGGGAATGCCTATGTTATAAAATGGGTAAAAGAGGATCTTCCTGAATTTATTGAGATGGATGAAATTAAAGATCTGTCTCCCAGAGAAACTCCTAAGAACACCCTTTGGGAAACTATTTTTGTTTCTGGAGGTAGAAAAGATAAGATCTCTAAAGGAGACATTGCGGGATTATTTTTTAAACAAGGGAATCTAGAGAAAGATGAACTTGGTGCTATCGAATTAAAACAAGATTGTTGTTTTGTATCTGTTCCTGCAAACAAAGTAGATGCGCTTATCGCTAGTTTGAATAACACAAAATTGAAGAATAAGAAAGTTCGAGTTAAGCTAATTTAAGCCTGTGATTTTCTGTGGAATTAATTCGTTGTTAAATTAATAGCTTTCAAAAATCTAGAAAGCTTTTATGCTGTAATTTTATATTGAAAATGGTATCTAAACATTTTTAAAATTCCCGTGGAAACAACTGCTCCTGTTGCTCTAAAAAAAGTTGCCGAGATCACCTTAATTTTTTGGATAATGAAGATCTGTGCTACCACGCTAGGGGAGACGGCAGGGGATATGTTATCTATGACCTTTAATATTGGATATGGAGTTAGTTCAATCATCTTAATCGGATTTTTCATCATATCACTTATTGCACAACTTACCTCAAAGAGATACAATCCTATTCTTTATTGGTTGGTGATCTTAACCACAAGCACCGCTGGAACTACAATGTCAGATTATATGGACAGAAGTTTAGGCTTGGGTTATGCTTTGGGAGCTACAATTTTGGTAGTGTTATTAATAAGCATGTTAACAATTTGGTGGTTAAGTGAAAGATCTCTGTCTGTAACTAATATTAGAACCTTCAGACCAGAAATGTTCTATTGGATGACCATCCTTATTTCTAACACATTAGGAACTGCTTTGGGAGATTATCTTGCAGACGATTCTGGATTAGGATTTGGAGGAGGCGCATTATTAATAGGATCATTAATAGGGCTGGTGGTTTTAGCATACTATTTCACCAAAATAAGCCATGTGATTCTTTTTTGGAACGCCTTTGTATTAACAAGGCCTTTCGGCGCCACTTTTGGAGATCTACTAACCAAAACAAATGAGCAAGGAGGATTAAATTTTGGAACTATAGGATCTTCCATAGTTCTTTTCACCATCCTCCTTGCACTTGTTATTTACGCTGCTATAGAACAAAAGAAGATCAATAGCTTAAGCAGTATTTCCCACGAATAAATAGCTTACATAGAACGATGATTTTTCGCTCTCTTTTTCATGGTATCATACCTGGATTCTACTTTTTTATCAAAGGCTAGGGGATCATTGAAATTTTCAATATTATCTTGAATGCGCTGTTCGCCTCCAAGAATTACATCAATTTCTTTATTTTTTAATCCTTCAATAGTCTTTTCAGCCACCAATTCCGGCGTGTCCATGTTATTAGAGTCGGCACTGGTCATCATGGGTGTATCTGTTGCAGTTGGGTAAACGGTCATAATATGTATTGGAAGATCTTTCAATTCTCTACGCATTGCTTCAGAAAATTGTTTCACTGCAGCTTTTGTAGCAGCATAGGTTGCATAAAAAGGCATTCCAATTAATCCTAATCCTGAAGAGATATTTATAATAGCAGATTCCTTACTTTTCTTCAGAAGAGGAAGTGCATGTTTGGTAAGTAAGATAAGTCCGGTGGTATTTATATTTTGCTGAGAAATTATGTCTTCATCAGAAATATCTTCTAAAGCTCCAGCACTTACAACCCCAGCGTTATTTATTAGAATATCCAGGCTGTCCCATTCTTTACTGACAGATTGAATTACATCTTTTATGTCCTTCAATTCTGCAACATCACCTTTTAAAAATAGAAATTCAACCTCAGGATAAGCTGATTTTAATCCATCCATTTTTGATCGATCTCTTCCAACAACAGCGATTTTTCTAGCGCCATTTTTATATAGTTCAGCAATTATAGCTTTTCCAATTCCGCTGGATCCGCCTGTTATCAAAACATTTTTGTCTTTAAAATTCATAATTGTAATTTTTAATTATACTCAATTAGTTTCATTCATCAGTTTAATCGAGTCTGAAGAAATATAAGGTTTTGTGTTTCGTTTTTTATTAAAGTGAACTTAAATTAATGCGTTTTTAGATATTTCTTTCAATTGAATTATGCCGAAGTTTTTATTTAGAACTGAAGGTTTTTAAGTGGTTTTAATTTTTCGGAAGAACCTAACTCTAATAGGAGATAATAAAATTATATTTGCAGACTGAAAATTTTATGAAATGAGTTCTGAAAAAGAGGAAATAACCGAAAATTTAAGTGATGCACAGATAGATCTTTGTATCGCTATGTTAGAATCTTTGGTTGACGATTCTAATCAAATCTTTGATCTTTCTGAAGAAAAGCGAATTGCTTTAATGAAGGCTGCAGGAGCTCTTACTCGTCCTAGCAGAGATGAATTTATAAAAAGGAAAAAAGACTCTAAGAAAGCTGCAAAACGCAAGATGATAGAGCGTGATAAACACGCCCGAAAAGAAACCGGAATTAGAAGTGCCAGAGAAGCTACTATATTTATAGCTCCAAGTCTGGTAGAAGTTCCTAAAGATGAGCGACCGGAATTAGAATCTCCTCGCAATTGTTATGTGTGCAAGACCATGTACACTAAACTGCATCATTTTTATGATACCATGTGTACTGAATGCGGTGATTTTAATTATGCAAAACGGTATCAAACTGCAGATCTTACCGGCCAGGTTGCGGTGGTAACAGGTTCCCGACTTAAGATAGGATATCATATTACGGTGATGTTATTAAGAGCAGGAGCAACGGTGGTTGCAACTACCAGGTTTCCGGTAGATTCGGCATTGCGATTTTCAAAAGAACATGATTTTCAGGATTGGGGAGATCGATTAAAGATCCACGGGTTGGATCTTAGACATATTCCTAGTGTGGAGATCTTCTGTAATTTTATAGAGCAACGTTACGAGCGTTTAGATATTTTAATAAATAATGCGGCACAAACCGTAAGAAGACCTTCCGGGTTTTTTGCGCATTTAATGGAAAAAGAGGAGTTGCCTTATGATTCTTTACCACAGTTCGCAAAAGAGTTGCTTGCAGATCATTACAATTCCTTGCAAGAACTAAAATCTTTAACAGATGGTTCTTCAAATAATCAAAATAACGTGTTGCCTGTAACATGGCATGGGCCGGAACCAGGAATTGGTTTGAGAGCTTCTGCTAAACTTTCACAGATCCCTTACTGTTTCGATAATTCACTTTCTACGAAGGAAGTTTTTCCAGAAGGAGAATTAGATGCAGATCTTCAACAAGTGGATCTTAGAAAGACCAATAGCTGGAGATTGCGTTTGGGAGAGATCGAGACTACAGAAATGATAGAAGTTCAATTGGTGAATTCGGTTGCGCCTTTTGTTTTGTGTAATCGACTTTCAGATTTGATGAAAAAAGAGAACACTGGGAAGAAGCATATTATAAATGTTTCTGCGATGGAAGGGAAATTCCACAGATTCAAAAAGGAAGACAGGCACCCACATACCAACATGGCGAAAGCTGCTTTGAATATGATGACGCATACCTCTGCTGCAACCTTTGCGAAAGATGGAATATTCATGAATGCCGTAGATACTGGTTGGGTAACCGACGAAGATCCTGCAGAATTATCCAAGAAAAAGGTTGAAATCCATGATTTTCAACCACCTTTGGATATTGTAGATGGTGCGGCAAGAGTGATGGATCCTTTATTTGATGGAATAAATACTGGAAAGCACTGGTGTGGGAAATTCCTGAAAGATTATAGACCAATAGATTGGTAGAATAGAACTTAATTAAACAAAAATAATGTCTGATAAAATACCTCAAAAACAACACAATAATCAATTACACGGAGTGAAATTGGTTGATATTATAGAGCGTTTGGTAGAAAAGCATGGATGGGAAAAGATGGGCGAAATGTTACCTATTAGATGTTTTACCCATGATCCTTCAGTAAATTCTAGCTTAAAATTTTTACGTAAAACCCCTTGGGCAAGAGACAAGGTGGAAAAGATGTATATGGCAATGAGTAAATAATATTATTTATTTCTGAAATAATAAAAGTCCCGAGGCTAATTGAAGCTTCGGGACTTTTTTATACTTGATAGTTTGCTATTATTTACTCTCTGCCACCCAGTTGTTTATTTTGTTTTCTAATAACTCTAAAGGCACACATCCCGTTTCTAACACTTGATTGTGATATTGTCTGATATCAAATTTATCTCCAAGATCTTTTTTAGATTTTTCACGGAGTTCAATAATCTTTAATTGTCCTATTTTATAAGAAAGTGCCTGCCCTGGATTTGCCATATAACGTTCAATTTCTGAAGTTATTCCTGCTTCAGATTCTGCTTCATTATCCATAGAATATTGAATTGCTTCTTCTCTAGTCCAACCTTTAGAATGTAAACCGGTATCAACCACCAATCTAACTGCTCTGTGCATTTCTGCTCCTAACATTCCGAAGTATTGATAAGGATCTGTATATAAGCCTAATTCTTTCCCAAGAGATTCAGAATACAAGGCCCAGCCTTCGCCATATCCACTGTACCAAAGTGTTTTTCTGAAATCTGGCAATACAGTGCTTTCCTGCGTTAAAGAGATTTGATAGTGATGCCCTGGAATAGCTTCATGCAAGAATAAAGATTCATCTGAATATCCATTATAAGTGGTTGCATCGGGAATTGGAACGTAAAAAATTCCTGGTCTGGTTCCATCTAAAGATCCTTGATTATACTCGGCACTTGCAGAATTTTCTCTAAACGCTTCAGTTCTTCTAACTTCAAAAGGAGTTTTAGGAGTTACATCAAAAAGTTTTTCCAGCTGTGGTTTCATCTTTTCATGTATCGCATTAAAATTAGCAATAACCTCTTCCGCATTTTTATAAGGCATTAATTTCTTGTTATTTCTAACATCATTAAAGAAAGATTTTAGATCTCCTTTAAAACCGATTTGTTCCTTTACTTTTTCCATTTCAGAAGAAATACGGGCCACCTCATCCAATCCTAACTGATGGATCTCTGCAGCAGTCATATCTGTAGTGGTATATAGTTTAATTTGATGCTTGTAGTAAGCTTCTCCATTTGGAATATCTGCAATTCCACTGCTAGTTCTTCCTTTTGGTAAATATTCATTCTTCACAAAATCATGTAGTTCCTGATAAGCCGGAATCACCTTTTCTTGAACCATTATTGTGTATTCTTCTTTTAATCTAGCTTTGTCTTCCGCAGAAAAACTTTCAGGAAAATTGGTTACAGGAGTGTAAAAAAGATGCTTATTTAGATCATTTTCTGTCATTGCAGCTAACTGCGGAACTACTTTGGTGATCAAGGATTTTGGCAGCACATAGCCTTCATCCATCCCTTTTTTCATATTTTCCTTTACACTGGTTAACCAATTAATATAGCCATCCACACGCTTTTCCCAATTTTCATAATCTTCAACGGTTTTAAACGGTTGAGCTCCTGCGCCGCTTGCCATTTGTCCCATAAAAAGATTTGTAGACCACATTTGATCTATCGGGAAATATTCAAAATTCTTGAATGTTAATGTCTCCAAATTCAAATCACATTCCCACTTTAAAATGGCCTTACTCATCTGCTCGGTCTCAGAAAGTTGATCATCTGGATAATTAGAAAGAGAATCTTTATAGGAAGTATAATAGGTCTTTAAAGAATCTATATAACTGCTGGAAAGCATATTTGGAAACTGGTCATTATATCTGTTATCTCCGGCAGATGTTGCACTTAGCGGATTTAATTTTAGACCATCCTGATAATAATTTTCTAAAAGCGAATTAAAATTTGCGCTTACCTCTTTGGAATTAGAATCCTCGGTGTTATCCTTAGCTTTTTCCTTGCAGCTAATAAAAAATAAGCTTAAAAGAAATAAGGTGCTGATTTTCTTGAACATTTTATAGTGTTTAGTGTTAGAATTATAAATGTAGGAGATTTATTAATCATTTATCTACAGCTATAGATGTAAATATATTTTGATGTATCAAAATAGTAATAGGATTATCTTAAATGCCACAAATATTAAGTGCCACTGCTATTTTTTAATTTTTCTATTAGGCAACCTAGTTTAAAATTTTATATTTGCAGCCAATTATCAAGAATCTCAAAAAGAGATAGCAACCTGCAATAACGAGCAAGGTGCTAAAAATGATAAGCCATTTCTTTGGAACAAATGTTAATCACTACTTCCTTTTTATTGCTTTAATTTCCTTTTTTGAGATTCATAAAATTTTAATTTATGAATAATTCTGATTTTTCTGAAACGAAGGGGAGTTTCTATGCCTTACTACCTTTGTTTTTGTTTGTATTTACGTTTCTAGGTGCAGGAATCTATCTTAACGACTTTTACGCACTTCCATCCCCAATTGCAGTGATACTTGGAATCATGTTGGCGCTTATCATGTTTAAGGGAACCATTAATTCTAAGATAGCTACTTTATTAAAAGGTTGTGGAGATGATAAAATTCTAACAATGTGCTTGATCTATTTGCTTGCAGGAGCATTTACTGTGGTGTGTAAAGCTACCGGAAGTGTAGATGCTATTGTAAACATGGGTTTGCAATATATTTCCATTCAGTGGTTATACGCCGGTGTTTTTATAATTGCAGCGTTTCTCTCTATTGCTACAGGAACTTCTGTGGGTGCAATAGTAGCTTTGGGAGCTGTAGTAATTGGCTTCGCAGATACTGCGGAAGTTTCATTAGCCATACTTAGTGCTTCCTTATTAGGTGGTGCCATGTTTGGAGATAATTTATCTATAATTTCTGACACCACCATTGCGGCTACTCAATCTTTAGAAGTAAATATGAAGGATAAGTTCAAGCAAAACATAATCATTGCTGGTCCGGTGGCATTAATCACAATTTTTATCTTAGTATTTCAAGGTTTTTCAATTGAAGAAACTGGGGGTATAGCTATTACTGCTTCTGTAGAGATCATTAAAATAGTTCCATATATTCTAGTTTTAGGACTTGCAGTAATTGGGCTTAATGTGTTTGTTGTACTTTTTATAGGAATTATCGCAGCAGGGATTTTGGGAATTTTTTATGGAGATTTCAACGTATTAGAATTCGCTAAACTTTCTTATGAAGGTTTTACAAGTATGACAGAGATATTTCTGCTATCCTTACTTACAGGGGGTTTAGCAGCCTTAGTTACAAAAGCAGGCGGTATAAATTATCTAATCACTGCAATTAATACCAGATTGAAAGCGAGCTCTGCTTATTATGGTATTTCCGGCTTGGTAGGTTTGATAAACATGGCTATTGCAAATAATACGGTTTCTATTATTGTTATTGGGCCAATTGCAAAGCGGTTGAATGATCAATTTAATTTGAACGCTAAGAAGGTAGCTTCTGTCTTGGATATATTTGCTTGTGTAGTTCAAGGATTATTGCCTTATGGAGCGCAATGTTTAATTATTCTAAGTTTAACTGCAGGGAGAATAGATTATTTAAATCTAGTTGGAAACGCATGGTATCTTTGGTTGCTTTTAATAGGGACTTTACTTTATCTAAAATTTACTTCAAGGTCTGATATAAATAAATTTGAAGCTGAAAAAGAATTAATCAATGCAGATTAGTTTACCTTTTAAAGACTGAATGTTTCTAATAAACATATCAAGATTTCTTATATTTATAGATCATTACAACACGAGTAAAGCAAGCATTATTTTGAATTTATTAATACCAAATTATGAAGATTAAAAGCATAAAACCTTTAGGATTTCCATGGGAAACCAGTGATCCATTTTTATTCTGCGCTCATCACAGAGATGAGTATCCAAAAGGGAACGATAAAATGGGACCGTCGGTTCCATTAGATGGACGAAATATAGGTCAGGATTTTGTTATTAAAGATGGCTGGAGAATGTATCATGGGAGCACGATGCCGGGTTTTCCATTTCATCCGCATCGCGGCTTTGAAACCATAACCATCAATAAAGAAGGTTATGTAGATCATACAGATTCATTAGGTGCCGCAGGACGATTTGGTGCTGGTGATGTGCAATGGATGACAGCAGGAAAAGGAGTGCAACATTCAGAAATGTTTCCGCTTGTTAAAGAAAATGAAGGCAATCCATTAGAGATCTTTCAGATATGGCTGAATCTGCCAAAAGTTAGTAAAATGGTGGAGCCACATTTTAAGATGTTGTGGTCAGAAGATGTTCCACTGGTTGTGAATGAAGATTCCGAAGGAAACAAAACCGAGATCAACTTAATCGCAGGAAAATTAGGCGAAGTTACTGCGCTTTCTCCGACACCAGATTCTTGGGCTGCAAATCCAGAGAATGCAGTTATGGTGCTTACCATTAAAATGGATGCAAATGCCACTTATAAGTTACCAGCCAGTGATAAAGATGTAACCAGAAGTCTTTATTTTTATAAAGGAAATTCTATAACAATAGAAGGAAAAGAAATTTCTGAAGGTCATGTAATAAATGTTGTTTCTACAGAAGACTTAGAAATTGCGAATGGAGAAGGAGATAGTTATCTGTTGGTTCTTCAAGGAAAGCCAATTAATGAACCGGTTGCTCAATATGGTCCTTTTGTAATGAATACTCAAATGGAAATTCAGCAAGCTTTACAAGATTTTCAACGGACTCAATTTGGTGGTTGGCCTTGGCCGGAAACAGAGCAAGCACATCCAAGAACGAAGGGACGTTTTGCTTTACATGCAGATGGGAAAGAAGAAATTAAAGACTAGTTAAATAAGATTGTACATGAGCGAAGTGGTATTGAAAAAGGTAAAATATGTATTGCCTGCAGAGCAGATAGATATGGATGGTTTTCCTGTAAAACAGCCCTTACCAACCCAAAAAGTGCAGCAGGTAGATCCTTTTTTACTGCTTCATCATGCAACTGTAAAATTTAATAAGAACAGACCAGCGAAACATCAGGGAGTTGGTCCGCATCCTCATAGAGGTTTTTCTCCGGTTACTTTCATTATTCAAGGAGAAGTTCGTCATCGAGATAGTTGGGGAAATGATCAAGTTGCCAAAGCAGGAGAAGTACAATGGATGCATGCGGGAGCGGGAATTGTTCATAGCGAAAGACCTTCAGAAGAAATGGTGCAAGCTTCAGAAAAGCAAGAGATCGTTCAACTTTGGATAAATAGCCCTGGTTCTGCTAAAATGCAACCTCCAGAATATACTTACTTATCATTAGATGCAATGCTTGTGGTAACTTCTGAAGATGAAAAAATTCAAACTAAAATTATAGCGGGTAATTACGATCAAAAGAAAGGAAAGGTGATCCCGAAAAGCGAGCTTTTAGTATTATGGGGAAATGGGCAAGAAGGCGGAACCGAAAACTATATGATTCCTTCTGATTATAATTGCACCTTATATTTAATTAAAGGAAGCTTAACTATTAAAGGTTTTGGTTTAGTTGAAGCCGAGCAACTTATTGTTTTTGGATTAAACGGTAACGCTATTGACTTAAGTCTAAAACAAGATTCGCAATTCTTGATCCTCTCTGGAAAACCTTTAGATGAAAAAGTAACACAGCATGGACCTTATGTTATGAACACTCAAACCGAGGTTTTAGAAGCTATGCGGGATTATAAAATGGGAAAGATGGGAATTCTAATTGAAGATTAAATAGGTTAAAATTTACTTTTACCTATATTTATAGACCATGGAAACTCTTATAAATTATTTTGAAACCATCCCATCTGCACACCGCAGTTTAATTCTGGTAGGTGGAATAAGCCTTTTTTGGTTATTGGAGTATGCAGCGCCTTTATTCAATTTTAAATATAAAAAGCTGAAGCATGCATGGCCTAATATATTCTTTACGCTTACCACAATAATAATAAACTTCATCCTTGCATTTATTCTTTTAAAAACAAGCGACTGGACCGTGGCTAATTCCTTCGGAATCTTAAATTGGTTAAATCTACCTCTTTGGACTTCTGTACTATTGGGAGTACTATTTCTAGACTTTTTTGGAGCATGGCTGGCACATTACGTTCAGCATAAGATAAAACCCTTTTGGATGTTCCATCTTATTCATCATACAGATAATCATGTAGATACCACAACTGCCAATCGGCACCATCCAGGAGAGAGCATTATCAGATTTATCTTTACCACACTAGGAGTATTTATAGTTGGGGCACCAATTGGAATAGTTTTGTTATACCAATCTTTATCGGTTGTGTTTTCACAGTTCAATCATGCTAATATTAGAATGCCTAAAAAATTGGATACCATATTAAGCTATTTTATTGTTTCGCCTGATATGCACAAAGTACATCATCATTTAAAATTGCCTTATACAGATTCTAATTATGGAAATATCTTTTCCATTTGGGATAGGTTGTTGGGGACGTTTTTAAAAATGAAAAACGCCGATATCGTTTACGGA
>CAZWSP010000082.1:0-14357 GCA_964636585.1 uncultured Antarcticibacterium sp. | reverse complement strand
CCCTTTCCCGATTTTAGCGAATTTACGTGTTGCACGTGTTAATTGAGTGTTTAATACAATTTTCCCATTTCTTGTGAAAGCTATCCCACCTTGAACAAGCGCATTGTAAATATCATCTAACGGCATTGCATGTCCGATCTTTCTGAGATATTTTTCTGTTGCATCTGAGTTGGTCATCTGGTAGAACTCATCCGTACGGATTGACACATTTGTCTCTATGGTTGCTTCATGCCCACTTGTGCTAAATAAATTCTGAATGTCAGGCAAGTTGATTTCAGCTCCATATTTTTGAAGTGTTTTTAAAGCTCCGTATAGTTCTTCAACTTCCTTAACCTTAGCGATGCATTGTTGTGCAGTGATCAACGTGAGTTCAGAAATAAAAAGCATTCCTTTTCCATTGGTAACATGCAAAAGATCACCTTCCTTTTTTCGCAAAACTTTTACGATATGCTTGCTTTCTTCCCTCGGAAAAATGATCTGCGTATCGTCTTCTTTAATATCTGGATGATAGAATAATTGCATGATTTAAATTTTATAACGTGCTTGAGCTGTTACAGAAAGGTCTGTGAACTGATTATCTAAATATTTATAATAACCCACGATCCCGATCATTGCTGCATTATCTGTGGTATATTCAAATTTAGGAACGTACGTTTTCCAACCATATTTGCCTTCAGCATCTTTCAATGCTTTTCTTATTCCGCTATTTGCAGAAACTCCACCGCCAATTGCTATTTGATTGATCCCTGTTTGTTTTACCGCTTTTTTCAACTTGTCCATCAAGATCTGAATAATGGTATATTGAATAGATGCACAAATATCGTTTCTATTTTCTTCTATAAAGTTCGGGTTTTCTTTTACTTGTTTCTGAATAAAATAAAGCACTGCAGTTTTAAGTCCGCTGAAGCTAAAATCTAAACCTCCAACTTTAGGCTTGGTAAATTGAAATGCTTTTGGATTTCCCAGTTGTGCATATTTATCTATTAAAGGCCCGCCAGGATAGGGAAGTCCCATGATCTTCGCACTTTTATCGAAGGCTTCACCAACAGCATCATCTATGGTTTGTCCAATAACTTCCATTTCAAAATGACTAGTCACCTTTATTATTTGCGTGTGTCCGCCACTTATGGTCATTGCCAAAAAAGGGAATTTTGGAATATCATAATTTTCTTCCTTTATAAAATGTGCTAAAATATGCGCTTGCATATGATTCACTTCTATTAAAGGAATGTTAAGACCAAGCGATAAAGATTTAGCAAAAGAAGTTCCAACTAATAAAGATCCCATTAATCCAGGACCCTTTGTAAAGGCGATTGCAGATATGTCTTTTTTGTCGATATTTGCCTCGGTGATCGCTTGATGGATCACTGGAACTATATTTTGTTGATGTGCTCTAGACGCGAGTTCGGGAACAACGCCACCATATTTCTGATGCACTTCTTGAGTGGCAACAATATTAGATAATAAAGTGTCGTTTTTTAGTATAGCTGCGGCAGTATCATCACATGAAGATTCAATAGCCAGAATGTATATATTTTGGGAAGCCATTAAGAAAAGATAGGCATATAAATTGTTAATATTGTCTACAAAGTTAAAACATAAAAGCGTATCAAAAAATTCTTGAAAATACTAATTAGAATAGTGGTCGCGCTACTATTGTTTTTCGTTTTTTTATTGATTTTATTTTCTATTCCTGCCGTGCAAACTTCGGTAGCAAAAAAGATCACAAATTCCATTCAAGAAAGTTCAGATGTCGATGTTTCTGTTGGAAGAGTTAGCTTTTCTTATTTTGGGAAAGTTAAGCTGAACGATGTACTTGTTAAAGATCATCACCAAAGCACTTTACTTAAGATAGACGAATTTAGAACTTCCATTCTTGGAATCTCTAATCTAATAGCCAGTAATCCTGATTTAGGAAGCTCCACTGCAGAAGGTTTTACCCTTAAAATGAAGCGTTACAAAGGAGAAGATTCAGATAATCTTAGCATTTTACTAGACAAATTAAAAACTGAACCTACAGGAGAACCTAAACCCTTCAAACTTTCAGTTAGAGATATATTTATTTCTGATGGATATTTCAGCTATATAGACGAAAATATCAGCACCCCAGAGATCGTGATCCTGGATAAATTGGAATTGCAGGCAGAATATTTAGATGTGGTAGATCAAGAATTTAAGGTGAACATCAATTCTATGCAAGCCGAAGAAGGTCGGGGGTTAGATATTAAGAACCTAAAAACCAATTTTTCCTATTCTCCAACTAAGATAAATTTAGATGAACTTTTTCTGAATACACCTTATTCAAAAATTGAAGGAGCCATACAAATGAATTATACTTTGGAAGATTTTTCCGATTTTCTGAACAAAGTTAACTGGAAAATTAAGTTGGTAGATTCTAATATCTCTACGAATGACCTTGTGAATTTTTATGCGCCTTTTGGGAATAATCAAAACTTATTTATTTCCACCACGTTAGATGGAACTTTGAATGATTTCACTTTGAAAGATCTAGATCTACGAGGAATGGATAGAAGCCATATGGATGGTTTATTAAGTATTAAAGGCGCTTTTTCCGAAGGGATGGAAGATTTTAAACTTACCGGAGATTTTAATGAATTAGCAACCAATTACTACGATCTAATAAATCTATTACCAACAATCCTTAAACCTAAATTGCATTTAACTCTAAGAGAATTCGGGAATTTAAGGTTAACGGGGAAGACAGTTGTAACTAAGAATTCTCTAGACGCAGATGTTGCAATAAGCACTCAGCTAGGAAGTGTGAAGGGAGATATTAAAATGAATAATATTACCAGTAGCACCGGAGTGAGCTATAAAGGTAATTTGGTTTTTAATCAGTTTAATATTGGTCGGTTATTAGATAATAAAGAGCTTGGAAAGACCAGTTTAAATTTGAATATTAATGGAAATGGATTTACTGCAGCTTCTTTAAATACGCAGGTTCGCGGTAAGATCTCAAAACTTAACTTCAAGAATTACACCTATTCTGATATCACTATTTTAGGGAACGTTAGAAACTCTGTATTTAATGGAAATTTCATTTCTAACGATCCTAACTTCAAATTAGAATTTAATGGCTTGGTAGATATTTCTCAAAAAGTAAATGTGTACGATTTTCAGGCTGCTGTAGCTTATGCAGATCTTCACACCTTAAATTTTATTTCCAGAGATAGCACCGCAATTTTAAAGGGCGATATCCTGATTAATATGACTGGAGATAATCTGGATAATGTTGCTGGAAAGATCTTATTGCTGAATACTTCTTATCAAAATGAGAACGATCTTTATTATTTTGACGATCTAGAGGTAAATTCAACGTTCGATGAGAATGGCGTAAGAACAATTGCTGTAAATTCTCCAGATGTTATTAATGGAAAAGTTACCGGGAAATTTAAGATCTCTGAAGTTGGGCCACTTATAACCAATTCTATAGGTAGTATTTATACCAACTATCGCCCTAGAATTACCACCACAGATCAATACTTAGAATTCGATTTCGACATTTATAATAAGATTGTGGAAGTTTTCTATCCTGAAGTTACCTTAGCTCCAAACACCTATGTTCGTGGTAGGATAGAATCTGATGAATCTGAATTTAAATTAACCTTCAAATCTCCTAAAATTGAAGCTTTTGGGAATATGATGAAGGATATTAATATTCAGGTAGATAACAATAACCCTATCTATAACACCTTCGTTGAAGCAGACAGCGTTTCAACTAAATATTATAATTTTTCTGAATTCAGCTTAATTAACGTGACACTTCGAGATACTTTATTCATTCGTTCAGAATTTCAGGGAGGAAAGAATAATAAAGATGTTTTTAATTTAAACTTCTATCACACCATAAACGAGGATAATAAATCTGTTGTTGGGATTCAGAAGTCGGACGTAAAGTTCAAAGAAAATGTTTGGTTCTTAAATGAAACAGACAACAAGAATAACAAAATTGTTTTCGATAATAGTTTTAACGATGTGGTGATAGATTCATTGGTATTAAGCCATAATCAGGAATTTATTCGGTTAAATGGAAAACTTAGAGATACCACGTATAAAGATTTTAAAATTGCTTTTGAAGATGTAGATATCGGTAAAATAACGCCGAATCTGGATAGTTTAGATCTTGCCGGGACATTGAATGGAAAACTGAATTTGCTTCAGGAGAAAGGCGCGTATTACCCAAACACATCGCTAACTATAGAAGATCTAAGTGTAAACGATAATTTACTAGGGAATCTGAAGCTTGATGTAGATGGAAATGGTGATCTTTCCTTTTATAACATAGACGCAACTCTTAGAAATAAGGGTTTTGAATCTTTAAACGCAAAAGGGGGAATTAATGTTGGGAATAATCCAACTATAGATCTGGATGTGAATCTGCGGGAATTCAACATGGCTGCTTTTAGCGCTTTGGGAAGGGATGCAATAGATAATATTCGCGGTCTAGCATCCGGAGATGCGAAAGTGAGCGGAAACTACAAAAACCCAGATATTACGGGAAAATTGGAACTGGAAAAAGCCGGTCTTAGAATTCCTTATTTGAATGTGGATGTCGATTTTAAGGATAATGCTGTTGTAAATCTCACAAAGCAGCAATTCAATTTTGACAACATAGAAATTGTAGATACCAAGTACAAAACCTCTGGTGTGCTAGATGGAATTATATCTCACAAGAACTTCAAAGAATGGTTTTTAGATCTAAATGTAACCAGTGATAGATTACTGGTTTTAGATACTGAAGCTACAGAAGATGCTTTATATTATGGAACCGCTTTTATAGATGGATTTGCAAGTATAAAAGGCCCAACAGACGAATTGGTGATAGATGTAAATGCTTCTACAGCAAAAGGAACCATCTTTAAGATCCCTTTAAACGATACTGAATCTATTGGAGATAATTCTTATATCCATTTTTTAAGTCCTGAAGAAAAAGCTTCCCGACTTGCCGGAATTCCTATTGAAATCCCTGAAGTTAAAGGGTTGGAATTGAACTTTGACCTAGATATTACCAATGACGCTGAAGTAGAGGTTGTGGTAGATCAAACAAGTGGAAGTACACTTCGTGGCCGTGGTGCAGGTAACTTGCTACTAGAGATTAATACCAATGGAAAATTCAATATGTGGGGAGATTTCGTGGTTTACCAAGGGGTTTACAACTTTAAATATGCCGGGCTTGTTCAAAAAGTTTTTCAGGTGCGTTCTGGTAGTAGTATAAACTGGGATGGAAATCCAACTCAGGCACAACTGGATGTTAGTGCGGTATATGAAGTAAATGCCAATCCTGCAGTACTTTTAGAAAACCCTTCAATTAATAGAAAGATTCCTGTAGAAGTTGTGATCCTGCTTCAAGGGCAAATTGCACAACCAGATATCACCTTTAATGTTGAATTCCCAAATGCAAGTTCTGTAGTAAGATCTGAGCTTGAATACAGAATAAGCGACCGTGCAAGTAGAGAATTACAAGCATTATTTTTAGTAACTCAGGGTTCTTTTTATAGTGAATTCGCCATAGGACAAAATGCGATCACTGGTAACTTGGTGGAGAGAGCATCTTCTTTAGTGAATGATATTTTTGCAGATGAAGATGGTAAATTCCAAGTGGGAGTAAATTATGTGCAAGGAGATAGAACTCCAGATCAGCAAACAGTAGATCGTTTTGGATTAACACTTTCTACGCAGATCACTAATAGAGTTTTAATTAACGGACAAGTTGGAGTTCCTGTTGGAGGAGTAACCGAATCTATAATTGTTGGGGATGTAGAGATAGAATTCTTGTTAAATGAAGATGGTACACTGCGTGCAAAGGTTTTTAACAGAGAAAACAATATTCAGTTTATCGGGGAAGAAATTGGGTTCACCCAAGGAGTTGGCCTTTCTTATTCTGTAGATTTTGACACTTTCAAAGAATTGATAAGAAAGATCATGAACAAAGAGATCGTAAAATCTGTTGAAGAAAAAGAACAGGAAGAGTCGGCTAAATCTTTAGCTCCAGAATATATTGTTTTCCCAAAACAGTAACCACACGAAACGCTCAAATTAAATTTCGGTTAAATAAATCCTCACTTTTTATCATTTAAAAATATACTTTGTAATTTTAAATGCAAAGAGAAACTACATGAACACTAGTATAAAACGAATTGGGGTAATGACCTCTGGAGGAGATTCCCCGGGAATGAATGCAGCTATTAGAGCAGTTGCCAGATCTTGCGCTTACTATAATATAGAATGTGTTGGTTTTTATCGCGGATTTCAGGGAATGATTGAAGGAGATTATATAGAAATGGATGCGCGTAGTGTTCGAAATATTATCTCACGAGGAGGGACTATTTTAAAATCTGCCAGATCTAAAGAATTTTTAACTCCAGAAGGCCGCAAAAAAGCTGCAGATCATTTAAGGGAGGCAAAGGTGGATGCCATGATCTTGATAGGTGGAGATGGTACGTTTCGCGGAGGCCAAGTATTTAGTCAGGAACATGGTATCCCAGTAATTGGAGTGCCTGGAACCATAGATAATGATATCTCGGGCACAGATTATACTATAGGATACGATACTGCTTTAAACACGGTTGTAGAAGCTATTGATAAAATTAGAGATACTGCTAGTTCTCATAACAGACTTTTCTTTGTAGAAGTTATGGGAAGAGATGCTGGATTTATTGCTTTAAATAGTGGCGTTGGAGCAGGAGCAGAGGAAATCTTGATCCCTGAAGAAGATCTAGGTTTGGAAAGACTTTTACATTCGTTAGAGCGAAGTAGAAAATCTGGTAAATCTTCAAGTATTGTGGTTGTTTCTGAAGGAGATAAAATAGGTAAGAATGTTTTTGAACTTTCAGAATATGTTATCAAAAATCTTCCTGATTATGATACTAGAGTAACCGTTCTGGGACACATTCAACGCGGTGGAAGTCCTAGCTGTTTCGATAGGGTTTTGGCGAGTAGATTGTGTGTGAAGGCGGTAGAATTATTACTGGAGGGAAAGAAAAATGTCATGGTGGGATTCGTGAATAACAGCATTCATGATTGCACCTTGGAAAATGCATTAAAAGGAGATCATTCCATCAATAAAGATCTATTAAGAATTTCAGATATATTATCTACTTAATCTATGACTATAGCCATTATCGCTCACAACGGAAAAAAGCCAGAAATGGTTCAATTTCTCAATGAATATAAGGATACGCTTCATTTAAACCATATTAAATTAATTGCAACTGGAACAACGGGAGCAAGAACAGAAGCCGCTGGTTTCGAAGTGGAAAAACTATTGTCTGGACCATTGGGTGGAGATGCGCAAATTGCATCTCGTGTAGCTGAAGGTAAAGTTGATATGGTGATCTTTTTTAGAGATCCTTTAGATAAACATCCTCACGAACCAGATATTTTTATGCTGATGCGATTATGCGATGTTCACAATATTCCATTGGCAACAAATCCTGCAACTGCAGGAATGTTGATGAAAGCTATTTAGAAGCGATCACGCTAATTTCTACTTTTACAAATTTTGGCAAATTTGCAACTTCAACAGTTTCTCTAGCCGGAGCAGTTTCAGAGTTAAAATAGCGTGCATATACTTCGTTGATCTGTGCAAAATTGTGCATATCGCTAATAAAGATCGAAGCTTTTAATACGTTCTCAAAGGTCATTCCTGCTTCCGTAAGTATCGCTTTGAGGTTTTGCATCACCAATTCGGTTTCTTCCTGAATAGAACCTATAACCAATTCTCCGGTTTTTGGGTCTATTGCAATTTGTCCGGAAGTATATAACATATCTCCATTTAGTACTGCTTGGTTATAAGGACCAATAGGAGCCGGAGCATTAGAAGTATTTATTATTTTTTTCATGCCGAAATTGTTAAGATTATAGATTTCTGTCCGGTTCTCTTCGTTTGTCGTATTTTATATCGCTTAAAACTGAAGATTTTATTCCAATAAAGAAGAACCATGAACTACGTTCGCTAAAAGGAACCCAGTTAAAACTCATCCTCCAACTATCCAGATCTCGCTGAAAGCGAAGTTGGGTATACGTGAATCCTCCATCCTTAATATCGAATCCAGAGGATGCACCAACAACCCATTTTGGAGCAAGTTCTACATCTCCAGAGAACATAATGGAGTGAGAAGATATTTCACTTTGCCTCACATTGTTACTATAGGTCATTGTATATGCCAACCTTAGATCCCACGGAATTTTATAGTTGTACCAATCGTTTGTTTTTTCTTCTTCATCATCGTCTTTATCAAAAGCATCTTCTTCGTCATAGAATTTTCCATCTAGATCTGTAGCTTTTCCGAAGAGGTCATCGGGGCGTCCCCCATTTCTAAAGGTTTCATTTTCTTGTCGGTCCTTATTTTCAGAACCCTTTTCAAAATCTTTACTCGAGAGGGCATATCCAAAACTCACATTTGCAGATGTCATTCTAAATAGACTTCCGCCGTTGTTAATGTTCAGTGTATTTACACGCCTGTTATTATTATCTAAGGCATAGATGTCTAGATTGGCACCAATGTTAATATCTAATTTGTTTTCTACTATCGGAATACTTCCGCGAACGCTTACTGGTGATAAACGCAAAGAATCTGTAGATAAACTATAAGCAGTGCTCACACTAAAATTGTTCAGCAACTTTATTTTTTTAGCTTCCAAAGCAGTGCTATCTCTGTCTCTAACTTTAGCTTCTAAGGTGTTACTTACGGAAAGACCTATAGAACTTGAAAATAACTGACTTGGAGTTCCATATAAAGAACCTTGAAATCTAGTATAATCTACTATCTGATTTTGTGACGGATCCAGATTATCTATAATTTCATATTGATCGTAATATTTATCGAATGAAGGATTGTAATTATAGCTTATTGAAGGGCGCATGACATGACGAATCGCTTGGATCTTCTTATCCTTTCCAAAATTCATCATTCCATAAACTGTTGTACCAATCCCTGTGTTAAAATTGTAAGTTCTAAAAGCATCAAAACCATTTATCGTATCTATTACTTCTTTTCTGTTTAGCTGATTGTAGGAACGCTCATAGGTTTTAAATAACCAATTCTCTTCATAATTGGCATTTGCACTAACACTTAAATATTTTAATAATTTAAAGTTGGTGGAAACAGGAATGGTATGCTGTGCGCCATAAGTGGCATCTCTAAACATTTCCGGTTTAAAGAATAAAGAGTCGAAAGTTTGAATTCTATTTTCTCCTCTAAAATTATATTGAAAGTTGATATTCTCTATAATTCCTTTTTTAGTCCCCAATTTTGGAGCTAACGGATATATTCTGGAAACACTTCCTTGAACAGTTGGCAAAGTCATGTTTATTTGTCCTGTATTACTGTTCTGGGTATGAGTTGCCGCAATACTTAAATTTACTTGTGGTTCTCCTGGAAAGGTTTTCGAGTACGAAACTGAAGAACTTAATGTGTTATTTAAAAAGTTAGCAGTGTTGGTTTGATTTACGGATTCCTGATAATAATCACTACTTCCAAGGTTTACTGATGCTGAAAATCTTGAATTAGGACTCGATTTGGTGTCTTGAGAATGACTCCATCTAAGATTATACACAGAGCTCTGCGAAAAATCTGGAAAGCCTCGTTCGCTATTTAGAAGATTCTCGTACCTAAAACTCAAATTTCCTCTAAATTTATATCGAAGCGCATAACTGGACTCTAGTCGCATTCCATAACTTCCGTTGGTGTAATAATCTCCAAGCGCCAAAAGATCTACATAATCGCTAATAGCAAAATAATATCCACCATTTTGTAGATTATAACCTCGATTATTGCTTTGTCCAAAGGACGGAATAATAAATCCTGAAGTTTCTTCTTCGGTCAATGGGAAATATCCAAATGGCAATCCTAGGGGAGTTGGTACATCTGCGATATACATATTAACTAAACCGGTAACAATTTTCTTTTTCGGAACAAATTTTATCCTTCTTGCATAAAAGTAATAATCTTGATCTTCTTCATTTTCTGAAGTAGTAAATCGTACATTTTGCATGAAATAAACAGAATCGTTCTCCCGTTTGGTAACTTCACCCAGAACCTTAAATGCACCTTCTTCGGTTCTAGAATTATATACTAATGCCTTTTTCGATTTAAAATTGAAGCGAATAGAGTCTGGTTTTACAGTATTTTGAGCTTGAGTAAAAACTGGTTTCTGAGAATAGTTCCCTAAAGAGTCGGGAATACCATAAGCATAAACTTCATTTTTTTCGTTGTCTAATATTATAAGTCCAGCGTTTATTATCATATCCCCGTAAGTGATCTCAGCCTGATCATAGAGATACATTCTATTTTCTCTTGGGCTTAAACGCATATAGTCTTCAGCCTTATAAGCCACCACATCTGTTAGTAGACTTGGTTTCTTTTTAACTGAATCTGTTTGTATTGTGTTGGTTAAGAGTTTGGTAGTAGAAATACTCAAAGAATCTGCAACGGTAACTGTGCTATCTCTTTGCGCATTTATTCGAACTTCTTCAACAGGTTTTTTTTCCTGTGCATGAGATAACACTGGAAATATCAGCATCATAACACATGAAAAAAGAATATAAAGTGAGTTTGTCCGCAATGCTATAAGTGCTATTTTTGTAAAGAATGGCTTGCTTTTTGAATAGTCAAAATTACATATATTTTTTTAGCTTCCTTTTGGGAAATTAAAAAAATAAGTCAATAAAATAATTGCCTTAATAGAATCGTTAATATACTATGAAAACTAACATCCTTAAAACCCTAATTTTATTAGTCATTACAGTTTTAATTACTGCCTCTACACCACCTAACAAAAACTACGCCGCAAGATCTAAATTTGTGGTTGTTTTGGATGCTGGTCACGGTGGTAAAGATCCTGGGAATAGAGGAGGAGGATTCCAAGAGAAAGATATCGCCCTAAGTATCATATTAAAGATAGGAGCAGAGTTAGAAAAAAATAAAGACATCAAGGTGGTTTACACCAGAGATTCCGATGTTTTTATCCCACTTGAAAAAAGAGGAAAAATCGCAAATGATGCTAAAGCAGATCTATTTGTTTCAGTTCACTGTAACGCCCATAACTCTCAAGCAGCAGGAACCGAAACTTTTGTTCTTGGGTTACACAGAAATTCTACAAACTTTGAAGTAGCCAAACGTGAGAACTCGGTTATCTTCTTAGAGGAAAATTATGAAGTTACTTATGATGGTTTTGATCCTAACTCCCCAGAATCTTCTATAGGTATGACCATTATGCAAGAGGAATACTTAGATCAGAGTATTTTACTAGCAGATTTGGTTCAGAAGAAATTCACCAATGAATTGAAAAGAGGGGATAGAGGTGTGAAACAAGCAGGATTTATTGTGCTTCACCAAACTTATATGCCAAGTGTTTTAATTGAAACTGGTTTCTTAACTAATAAAGAGGAAGGTCCTTATTTAAATAGTGCTTCTGGACAAACTAAAATGGCAGATGCTATTGTGGATGCTATTAATGATTATAGCCATAGCATTAATCTTGCGGTTTTAGATAATTTAGAGAAAAATGTTCCAGCTGTAGTTACTACAAAAGAAGAAAAGAAAATTGAAGCTTTCAAAGACAATTATGAAGGGATCACTTTTAAAGTGCAATTAGCGGCAAGTTCTAAGAAGCTTGAAACAAAATCTTCCAATTTTAAAGGATTAACTCCGGTTTTTAGAGAAAAAGAAGGTAAGCTTTATAAATACTATTTTGGTGCTACCTCAAGTTACACTCAAATCCAAAGTTTGCATAATGAAGCAAAAACAAAGGGATATAACACGAGTTATTTGGTAGCTTTTAAGGATGGAGAGAAGATTACCGTTAATGACGCGTTAAAATCACAGGCTAGATAGTACTACTTTCCTATATTTATTTCTAAATTTGTACATATTCTAAAAAAATAACATTTGAAATATTCTAGAGAGGTTAAAACTGGTATCCTGGCGCTTATAGCCATTGTAATTTTAATTTTTGGTTATAGTTTTCTTAAAGGTAAAAATCTCTTAGATTCTAGCAGAGTATTTCACGCGGTATATGCCGATGTAGAAGGACTCTCACAATCTTCTGCAGTAACTATAAACGGTTTAAAAGTTGGACAGGTTAATAAGATCGATTTTCTCGATGGAACTGGAATTCTTTTAGTAACATTTAGTGTAGACAGTGATTTCGAATTTTCTAAAAATAGTTTAGCTCAAATATATGGTGGTGGATTAATTGGAGGGAAATCTCTTGCAATTGTTCCAGATTATGAGTCTAGAATAATGGCTAAAACCGGTGATACTCTTCCTAGTGATATAGAGGAAGGGATCATGGAATTAGTGAATGAGAGACTTACACCGCTTCAGGTAAAAGTTGAAAGAGTAATTGTAAGTGCAGATTCTTTACTTACAGCCTTCAATGAAGTTTTAAATCCTGAAACAAGAAATAATTTAGCTTCCACTTTTAATGATCTTGCGGAAACTGTACGTTCCTTTAAAAGTACGGCAACTTCTTTAAATGGAATTGTTGCTGGAAATTCAGAAAAATTAGACAGAACCTTTACCAACTTGGATGAAATGTCTGGGAACTTCAATAAATTTTCAGATACCCTTGCTCAAGTGGATCTAAATGGAATGACTAAAAACCTGGAAAATGTAATCGCAGATTTTGAGCAATTATCCAGTAATTTAAATGATGGTAAGGGAACCGCAGGAAAGCTTCTTAATGATGACAAGGTTTATGATAACCTAGATAGAGCTACAAAGCAGTTGGAAGAGTTACTTCAAGATTTAAAATTGAATCCTAAACGATATGTTCATTTCTCTTTATTCGGTAAAAAGCCGGGATCATATCAACCTCCAAAAGATTCTTTAAAATAGAATAACATATGCAACTTATTGCTCAAATTGCCTTTCTTGTCGTTCTAGTAGCGGGCATCGCCTTTTTTACTAGAAATATTCGTCGCGTGATCAGAAACGTGAAATTAGGTAGAAAAGTAGATAGAACAGATAATCCTGGTGAGCGTTTCGCAAAAATGGCGCGTGTTGCTTTAGGTCAATCTAAAATGGTTAAAAAACCATTCGCTGGATTTCTTCACATAATTGTATACCTAGGTTTTATAATTATAAACATTGAAGTTCTAGAGATCATCATAGATGGTATTTTTGGAACACACAGAATCCTTGCATTTTTAGGATCTGGTTATAATTTTCTAATTGGAACCTTTGAAATATTAGCCTTTTTGGTTTTTGTTGGTGTGATCATTTTCTGGTTAAGACGTAACGTTACCAATATCTACAGGTTTATAGGAAATGAAATAAAGGGTTGGCCAAAGAATGATGCTAACTACATTCTTTATTTTGAAATGGTTCTTATGATCCTTTTCATTACAATGAATGCAGCAGACCTTCAGTTACAACTTTTAGGCGCATCTCATTATGCTCAGGAAAGCGGAGTGATTATGGGGTCTTTTCCTATTAGTCAATACTTATCACCATTATTTGAAGGACTTTCAGAAGGAACTTTAATAATTATTGAGCGTACTGCTTGGTGGCTTCATATTATTGGAATTTTATTCTTCTTGAATTATCTATATTATTCCAAGCATTTACACATTCTATTAGCATTTCCTAATGTATATCTATCAAAACTTACGGTTCAAGGTAAATTTGATAATCTGGAAGCGGTAACCAATGAAGTAAAGTTAATGATGGATCCAGATGCCGATCCTTATGCTATGCCAGAAGAAGGAGCAGAGCACGAAGTCCCAGAAAAATTTGGAGCTTCAGATGTTATGGATCTTAATCAAGTTCAGCTTTTAAATGCCTATACCTGTACCGAATGTGGTAGATGTACGGCTGAATGTCCAGCCAATCAAACTGGTAAAAAATTGTCTCCTAGAAAGATAATGATGGATACCAGAGACAGATTGGAAGAAGTTGGAAATATCATTAATGAGAAGGGAAGTTTTGAAGATGACGGAAAGCAGTTATTAGATAATTATATTCTTCGTGAAGAACTTTGGGCATGTACTACCTGTAATGCATGTGTAGAAGCTTGTCCTATCGGGATAGATCCACTTTCAATTATCTTAGATATGAGAAGATATTTGGTGATGGAGCAAAGTGCAGCGCCATCTGATTTAGCAAATGCAATGACCAATATTGAAAATAACGGAGCACCTTGGCCTTATAATCAAATGGATAGATTGAATTGGGCGAAAGAAAACTAAATTTTAAGTTAACTACCTTGGGGCAAGCCCACGATGCATAAAATTGAGTTTTTTTTGATTTCGAGACAAGCCTTGGAGCATTTAAATCTCGATTATCGAGAAAATTATTTACTTTAATCTGAATAAAAAAAATAAAATGGCA
>CAZWSP010000081.1:0-14405 GCA_964636585.1 uncultured Antarcticibacterium sp. | reverse complement strand
TGCTAAGAAAATCCTTTATAATATGAATTGTTAAGAAACTGTATTGCCAGATCCCTAAAGCGCTTAACGCTCCTTCGCCTATTGTTTTAACCAAAGTTTTCTGAGGCCGGGTTTCACATCAAGATTCTATTTTACTAAAAAAACAAAAAATTATTCTTCCCATACAACACTTATAACAGTATTATACATTGGAGTTATTATACAAAATTCATAAAAATTAAAGTCATTATCATTTTCCCAATTTTTTAATTCTAACCAAGTAGATTTCCAGATAGGTTGCTTGGATTTTTCTTTAGTATAGATTTTTCCTTTTTCAAAAAACTCCATTGCTACAGAATCCTCTGGTGGTACTAATTTAGTTTTATCAATAATAAAATGAGGAAAATCAATATTTCTCATCCAATATTTTACTGTCTTATTATATGAATGAAACAAGCAAATAGGATGGTCACCTAATTCAATATATTTAAAAGCAACTGAAGTTAAACTTGTTTTAAAAAAAATTGATAAATCTCTCAACAGTTGAGGTGAAAATTTTATTCCTTTTTGCTTTTCATAGAAAATAGCACTTGGCATTAAAAGTTCAGATGCAAATTGATTAGCCTCATACTCTACTCTACCGTTTTTAGCCTGTTTCTCCTTATTATTGAACCAAGACATTGTTGCTTCATTATCATTGTGAATATCGATTCCTTTATGCATGATTAAATGACCGATCTCATGAGCAATTGTAAACCGTTTTTTTGCTTCAAAAGAAATACCATCATTAATCTCAATAATTGTATTTTTTTTGCCAAAAATAATACGTCCATCAGAATTAATCATTGGTTTATATAAAATTGTAGCACCTAAACCACTTACAAATAAATCTAATGGGAAATCAATTAAATCATCAAATCCATTTTCAAGTAATAAGTTTCTAGCACATGCAGAACCTTTAGTATATTTAATCAATTTCTTTATCTAATTCATCCATCAAATCCACTAAATTTTTTCCTTTAATAATTTCCTTTATCTCATCTTCTGTTAATTTATCCAAATTTCTAAATTGAACTGAAAGTTCTTTATCTTCAATTAATTTTTTCAATGAAGCAATTGGTTTATCAATGTTTTTATCAATAGCTTCTCGAAATTTATTGGCAATTAAATCTAATAAATTATCAGTTTTTTCCTTTGCAATTATGGCATTATTCATAAACTTAATTCTCTTGGAAAATTTAGATATTTTTTCATCTTCATTTAATACATCTACTCCATCTTCTTCTAAGGATTTTTTAATAATATCGATATCAAGATTTAAATAAAATTCTGTTATACCCTTATCTATATTTTGCTTTAACTTATCCATGATTAATTTTGTAAAATTGTTTTACGCCTTTTTTGCAAACGTTTTAAGGCATTGTAAATTGTAGCAACATCTAGCTCAAGAAAATCAGCAATTTCTTGAGGTTTGAATATTTCATCACACCAACACTCAAAAATTAATATTTCAATGTCAGTTGCTTCAGCATCCTTAAGTTTATCTAAAAAATTCTTTTTTTCAGTATTGTAATCAATTTTCTGTGTAGTAGTGTCTTCGAATCCAACTTCGTTAGAAATTACGTGAATATCTAAAATGTAAGACTCATCAATTTCCTCTTTATCTTTCACTTCAGTCCGTCTTCTCTTTTTTTCTATAGCTGCATAAATATCGCTCTTAAGTGAGCCAAAAACGAACTCATCAAAGTCTATTTTACTTTTATCCCAGTTTCTAACTCCTGTTAAAGCTTTTTCAAATACTCCGAACACAAAATCCAATGGCTCTAAGCCATCATAATTTTTTTTATTGTATCCTAATTTGCTAATAGTAAATGCTTGCATTCTTCTAATCAAGCTATCTATATCACAATTTTCAAGGATTTCTGAAATTTCATTTTTAATTTTTAACATTTAAGCGCTTTCTATTAGTTATATGCTCACATGTTTTATTTTTTTTCCATGTAGATGGCAAATTATAAAATATTATGAGCATAGTACTTATAGATAACATTAATAATTTTTAAAAAAAATAAAATGGCTAAAAACAAACCAATAGGAGACAACGCAAGAAAAGGAGCAGTAAAACAACGTTCACAAGTATTAAACCCAAAAACGAATCTTTATGTAAAACGTGATTCAGAAACAGGAAAGTTTATGGATGTTAAAACTACGAGCGGTAAATTTAAAGGAGTTAGAAAAGAAAAATAATGGAGAAAGAAAGGTTAATATATAGTATAAGTAGATTTGATCACTATTTTGATAGTGTAAATAATAAAACGGCTGTATACATAGCAATTAACACCTTTGTTGTTGGGTCTCTTATCACATCATATGTGACATTAGTAAAAGATATTATTTGCTACTCAGAAGCATTTCAAGTTTTAATTACAATTTCATTTCTATTTGGATTAGTAACATTAATCATATTGGTTAACGCAAGTATTCCATTTTTTTCGAAGGATTCAGAATCAATGTATTATTTCGGTGGTATTGGAACAATGAATAAAGAGGAGTTTATTTCCTGTTCAAAAAACCTCACAACAAAAAAAGAATTGAAAGATTTAAGAAATCAAGCATATACTCTTTCCTTAGGCTTAACAAAAAAATTCACGAAATTAAAATTAGCAGGTAGGTTATTAATATTACAATTCATCTTGTTAATCCCAATTTTTTCAATAATAATATATAACAAGCAATAACATGAAAATTTACGATGATTACCTTCAAATAATTAAAGATGCTGTTGAAAGTGACGCATCCAATCATATTTCAAAAGGATTAGGCTCTCCAATTTACAATAGGACAAACGAGCAATTCAAGGCTATTCTAAATAGAATTGACCAAAAAGAAATTACCCCAAAGATGAAACTATTTTCTGAGGGTTTAGGAAGATCTATTGACTACCATCAACAGTTAGGGCTTCACCCAAGTTTTTCACATCTAAAGAATACTAATGATGTTGAAGAGCATTACATCGTATCTGTATTTATTGATATTAAAGGAAGTACTAACCTCTTCAAAAAATTTGATAAAGAGACTAATTTCTTAATTACCAATACTATTATTAAGGCAGGAATTCATACGGCTCTAATATTTGGAGGATATGTCCATAGGCTTCAAGGTGATGGTATGTTTTTGTATTTCGGAGATAAAAATACTGATCAGAAGAAAGCAGTCGAGCTAGCATTACAAATGGTAAGTGTTTATACATATTTCGTGAAAAATGATCTTAAGGAGTATTTGTTGTCACAGGGGATTGAGAATATCGGTGTAAGAACTGGGATTGATCTTGGAAAAAAAGAAGATGTATTATGGGGTAATTCTGGAATAGGTGAAATTAGTGAAGTTACAACCTGTAGCTTACATACAAGCTTAGCAAGTAAAATGCAGTCTTCAGCTTTGACAAATGGAGCTGTAGTTGGTCAATATATAAAGGATGAAATTTTAGTTGATAATGATTTTTTTAGCCCTGTTTGTCATCGTCCTGATAAAACTGAAAATGACAGATACATATATAGAATCGACGATAGGAACTTCTTCTACACTCAGTATGACTTCAAGTGGGAAAAATATTTAAAGGAACAGAGTTTCGTAGCAACTGACTTATACGGTAATCCTATCATTAAACTTCCTTCAAACTTAAATTCTATAGCAGCACTCAAACCTATTGCTGAAATTAATAAACCATATTTTAATGAAGGAAAAAACGAAACTAGAAAAGGATATTGATGAATTTTGTGAAATTTATCAATCATTTAAATATTACAAAAATTATAATAAAAAGTTCTGTTATTTAATTGGAGACTTAGATGTTTGTGATTTAAAAGGGAACTACTATGACACATTTAAAATAAAAATTTATCTAAATAAGGATAATTATCCCTACTCTATTCCAAAAATTCAAGAAATCACAGAACATATTAGTCGTACAGATGATAATCACATAGATGAGGAAGGCTTTTGCTGTTTAGATATAGAACACATTCTTGAAAAAGATTCTAGAAAGGGAATCAATCTTACTGCTTTTTATAGAAATAAAATTTATCCTTATTTTACAAATTATATTTTCAAGAAAGAAACAGGATCTTATGCCAACGGTGAATATGCACATTATTTTGAAGGAGTTGTTCAATACTATAAAGAAGAACTAGGAATTGATGATTATAACACAATTACTAATGTTATTTATGCTGTTGCTTCGAATTCAATTCCAAACCGCAATGAATTATGTTTATGTGGAAGTGGTTTAAAGATTAAGCAATGCCATTTGATGAAGATTAAATCATTGCAGAGTTTATCAAAAGCTAGATTAATTTCGGATTTGAAAAATTTTGAGAAAATGGTAAATACCAATTACTCAAGACATTTTATTTCTAGCAAGCAAAAACCAACACTTTAAAGAGTATGTTACATTTAAACTTTAGTGTTTCGGATAGATTAAAAATTTAAATATTATTACCCATTCCACACACATTCCACTACGCTCCTATCGTCACTTCGTAAAAAGAGTGTTCCATTACATTTTTAAAGAAACATTCGAGAAGAAAAAAATCACAGAAGATTTTAGATAATAACTTCGCTTTTACCAAAGCAAAGTTACATAACGCAGAACATTATAGAACAAATATAGCAATTAGGGGAATAGCGCTTTTGAGCAATATTTGATATAATTGCAGATATAATGTCTTTAGACTCACATCGATAGTAATTAGGTCAAGCTAATTGTGGTTTCTTTAGAATAATTTAGATGTGTAGCTATAATATTCTATTATGCAAAATATCCCAGTCATCAGTTTCCAAAATTGAATATTCCGTACTTGTCTCAATATATTTTCAAATAAGCGATTCTCAGCGATTGGCATAAAATCACAACTTATAATTCTGAAGTAAAATCAATTAAGTTCGAGATGAATTTTTAGATTCTTTCATTTGTTCAAACAATTCTTTATACAAACCTCGAGCTATCAAAACTTTCATGATCTCATTAGTTCCCGCATAAATTCTCGCAACTCGGTTATCTGCATACATTCGAGCAATTGGATAATCCCACATATACCCATATCCTCCAAATAGCTGCAGACATTCATCTACAACCTTATTATGCATATCTGTAGCAGCATATTTCGCCATAGAAGCACTTTCTGCAGTTAATTTATGATCTGATAATAATATCGAACATCTATCTATAAATGCTTGATGTACTTGTAATTGTGTAGCGCATTCTGCCATTTTAAATTGCGTATTCTGAAATCCGGCAATGGGTTGTTTAAATGCGGTTCTTGTAGATGTATATTCTATCGTGCTTTCTATAGCTCCTTCGGCGCCACCAATTGCATTAAGTGCAACAATCAAGCGTTCTCTGGCTAGTTCCTTCATCATGATCTTAAATCCTAAACCTTCTTCGCCTAATAAATTTTCTTTTGGAACTTTTACATCATCAAAAAATAACTCGCAAGTATCTTGAGCTTTCATCCCAATTTTCTTGAAAGGAACTCCCTTTTCGAAACCTTTAGAATCGCTTTCGATGATCAACAATGAGATACCTTCTTTCTGTGTTCCCAGATGAGTTTTTACAGCCACCAGAGACATGTCACTCAAATATCCATTTGTGATAAATGTTTTCTGTCCGTTTACCAAATAATGATCTCCTTTATCTACTGCATTTGTTGTGATTGCTTGAAGATCACTTCCGCAGTTTGGCTCTGTCATTCCTAGGGACGTTATCATTTTTCCGGAAGCCATTGCAGGAAGATATTTTTGCTTTTGCGCCTCGGTTCCATATTTTAAAAGGTACGGAGCAATCACATCTGAATGCAATGAAAATCCAGGTCCGCTTACCCCCTTTTTCGCCAATTCTTCAATGAATAACGCGCTAAAAGTAAAATCTAAACCACTTCCACCATATTCTTCCGGCATATCCATACATAGCAACCCCAGCTCTCCAGCTCGCAACCAGATCTCTCGACTAACCATTCCATTTTTTTCCCACTCATCTGTCTGATCCAAAATCTCATTATTGATGAAATCCTGGATCATCTTCTGGGTCATTTTATGCTCTTCTGAAGCGTATATTTCACGTTCTAATAAAACATTTTGTAACATATCTTCTGAGTTTTAGAATGAAAAGCGTTCAATTAAAGGTGATTGATAATGCCCTAATCCTAAAGATAATGTTTTAATTTGGTTTCAATTAGATCTTAAAAAAGACAGAATGAGTAATGTCTAATGATGGTATAGATCAATGAAAAGAGAAAAATGCTTTTAATTTAATTCATTCATGATCTCCGAGAACAATTTATAAGATCTAATTCTATCTTTTACGGCGTAAATATTAGTAACCGCAATAAGTTCATCTGCACTGGTAAGCTCCATAAAATCTTTTACTTGTGCTTTCACGGTAGCTTTACTTCCAATAAAGGAATATTTAAGCATCTGATGAATTTGAGGATGTTCCAAGATCTCTCGATGTTCATCAGTCATTGGTGCTGGAGGTTGCACATAATCTCGTTTTCCTGTGAAAATCCCCACGATCATTTTAATTAAGGATGTCGAAATACTTTCAGCTTCTTCATCGGTATCTGCAATGATAATATTTACACCAGCCATTACGTAGGGTTCTTTAAGATCTTCAGATGGCTGAAATTCGTTTCGATAAATCTCTATCGCTTCTAATAAATGAGTTGTGGCAAAGTGGCTTGCAAAGGCGTAAGGCAGACCTTTAGCTGCTGCTAAATGAGCACTGTCTGTACTAGATCCCAAGATATAAAGTGGCACATCCACTCCTTCTGCAACCGTAGCACGAACTGCTGCAGCCGAGTTTTCAGCAGAAAAATATTGTTCTATTTTATCCACCTCTGCAGGAAATGAATGTGCAGCTTGCATAAAATCTGAACGAATAGCTTGAGCGGTTGCTCTATCGGTTCCCGGTGCTCTCCCTAAACCAAGATCAATTCGGTTTGGATATAAGGAAGCCAAGGTTCCAAATTGTTCTGCGATTATTAATGGCGAATGATTAGGTAACATTATTCCTCCAGAACCAATTCGTAAGGTTTTAGTGCCTTCAGCTAAATAACCAATTAAAACTGAAGTAGCGCTGCTACCGATATTAGAAGCATTATGATGTTCTGCTAGCCAGTAACGCGTGTACCCAAATTCTTCAGCATTTTGGGCTAGTTCAAGGGTATTATTATAGGTTTGTTTTAGGGAATGACCTTGAGAAACTAAGGCAAGGTCTAATATGGAGTATTTTGTATGTTTACGATTCATTTGAATTTTTCTGTTGACAATATGAGTTAAATCTCCCGTAATTCCTACAGGATGTACTTTTACAATTGGGTTCTTTAGGTCGGTTACAAGACCTGATACTTACTTAAATTATCGAGGCATCCCTAAATACTGTTATTTTATTAAATTCAATTTTCGCAGCGGCCCTAATAAATTCTTCTCTATATCCTTATATAAAAAAAGACCATCTGAAGAGATGGCCTTTTTAAATTGCAATTTTTAATATTTATACCGGAATAGAATCTGTTATACTTCTACGTTCCCAATTTCGGTGTTGTGACATGCTTTTCTTAAAAGCAGCTGGTTTATCATTTAAATGAACAGCTTTATCCTTCATATGATCTTTTACAAAAGTTGCTTTTAACAAACGCTCCCCTTCCCCATCTGCAGCGATGGCTTTACAATGTTTAAATGCTTCGTTTACGAATTTTATAAACTTGGCTTGCTTTAATAAAGCATCTACGGAAGCTTTACCACCAGGAATATAAAGAGCATCAAAAAGCACGCTTTCTGTGGTCATAATAGAAGCATCTACTTTATATTCCTTTTTATCTGAATCCTTTACCATTCCACCATGCGGAGCTACCAATTTGGCCATTGCACCTTCTTTTTCTAACATATCCTTCATCGCTTTAAAAGCTTTAGCATCAAATCCATCTGCTAATAATATTGCCACTTGTCGAGTTGCAATAGAATTAAATTTGGTATTTGCCTGACTCAAAGCCGGAGAAGCATCTAAATAGTTCTTTTTTGGTCCTGGTTCGTGTTTTTTAGGATCGGCATCTGCACCTATCGCTTGATTAATAGGTTTCTCGATATTTTTAGGGATCTTCATTCCTAAACCATCAGCAACCTTTTTGGCAAGATCTTTATCTATCTGCGCAATAAGCCACAACATTCGTTCTTTAATATGATCTTGAGTACACTTACCGAGTTCAAAAGTATAAGCGCCTGCCACGTGTTCTTGTTCCCAAGGAGCTAAACTGCGGTAAAACAATGCCGGTTGAGAAAAATGATCGCTAAAACTCTCGCTTCGTGTTCTTATCTTTTTAGCATCGATGCGTTCTTCATAAGAATGGAATGCACCTTCAGACATTTTTGCAAGATGAGGACAACCTCCACTTAGAGAGTTTGGAAAATAGGCAGTTTGTCCAATGGGAATACTTCCTTGCATTTGTCCGTCACGCTGATTGTTATGAATTGGTACAACAGGACGGTTAATTGGAATTTGGTGAAAGTTTGGAGTTCCCAATCTAGAAAGTTGTGTATCTCTATAAGAGAATAATCTACCTTGTAACAGTGGATCATTAGAAAAATCTATTCCCGGAACGATATGCCCTGGTAAGAAAGCTACCTGTTCGGTCTCTGCAAAGAAATTCTCAGGGTTTCTATTTAAGGTCATTTTCCCAACAATAGTAACCGGAACCATTTCTTCTGGGATCAACTTAGTTGGATCTAATAAATCGAAATCATATTTATGCTCATCTTCCTCAGGAACTATTTGCAATCCTAATTCCCATTCTGGAAATTGTCCAGCTTCAATAGCTTCGTAAAGATCTCTTCTGTGGAAATCTGCATCTGCTCCATTTATCTTAACAGCTTCTTCCCAGGTTACAGAATGCACACCTAAAACTGGTTTCCAATGGAACTTTACAAAATGTGATTTGTTGTCTTTATTGATCAATCTAAACGTATGAATTCCGAAGCCTTCCATCATTCGCAAACTACGCGGAATAGCACGATCACTCATAGCCCAAATATGGTTGTGCAAAGTTTCGGTAGTTAGTGAAACAAAGTCGTAAAAAGTATCGTGAGCTGAAGCTGCTTGCGGAATTTCATTATTTGGTTCTGGTTTTACCGAGTGAATAAGATCTGGAAATTTCATGGCGTCTTGAATAAAGAAGATCGGCATGTTATTTCCCACAAGGTCCCAAGTTCCTTCCTCAGTATAAAATTTTACCGCAAAACCGCGTACATCTCTTGCTAGATCGGGAGAACCTTTCGATCCTGCAACTGTAGAAAAGCGCACAAAAACAGGTGTTCTTCTATTGGTATCGGTAAAAATTCCTGCTTTGGTAAATTCTGACATATCCTTGGATAATTCAAAATAACCATGTGCAGCACTGCCTCTAGCGTGAACTATGCGTTCTGGAATACGTTCATGATCGAAATGCGTGATCTTTTCTCTTAATAGAAAATCTTCCAGCAACGTAGATCCGCGCTCACCAGATTTAAGTGAATTATTTGTATCGTTAACTTTTAAACCCTGATTTGTGGTCATGGTTGTGTTCTTCATTTCCCAATGGTCCTTTTTCAGGTCTTCTATCTTTTTAGTTTCAGAAGATTGCTTAGCTTTTTTCGCCATTTTTCTTTCTATTTGGTTAGTGTATTATGATTTTAAAGAATAGGGTAAGTCTCTAATTAAAATTAAACATAATGATATTTCAGGGCAATAATTTAAGATGCTTTTATGCTTTGTCTTGAAACCTAAGTATATCCCTAAACACAGGAATAATCTGCATCTTAATTACTTTATAATTGAAATAAAATTCTGATAATTAGATACTTAAGTAGGCTTTAAACCTTATTGGCTAATCTAAAATTTGAATAGTTTTGCATTTGAATTACGCATTAAGGAAATGGCCTAGAAGTTTTAAACTCCTAAGCCATTTTTATAGAATCTATTTGCAAAATATTTTATTAAGAAACAAAGTCGTGCTTCCACCCTATTATGAAATAGTTTTTCTTCTAATTAATTATTGTTCCGTCTTCACGAAATTCTACATCCATATTCTTTCCTTTTTGCTTGAATTCAACATCGTAAAAAACACCTTTTTTGGCATTATCTACATGTTCGACTTCGGTGATCTCCCGATCTGAATATTTTTCAGCAATTACCTTTTTAATCGCTTCTGGTAGTTCGCTGTCTTTTATGCTATTTTCGGTTTCAATCCAAGAACCGTCTGTATTAAAGTCGGCTCTATATTTTTCACCATCCTTTTTAAAATGAGATTCCCAGTACCCATGATCATCTTGTTTCCAATCTGGATCTGTCTCTCCAGGATATTTATTCTGAAAGGTGATTTTAACGGCTTCTGGAACCTGTTTTTGGCCTGCATCTTTCTCCTGACAGCTTACTGCTCCTATGCTTAAAAAGCTAAGTATAAATAAATAACGTTTCATAATTTCGTTGTTTGAAAAGTAAAACTAGGAAGTCTGATATTATTTGTGGCTTAAGGAAGTCTTAAAAGTTGAAAGAAAGAGACCCTGAAACAAGTTCAGGTGACGGAATATTCGATTTGTATTTGTAGTAACTTAAATGTCAAGCTGAGTTTGTCGAAGCTTCTTATATTGGCAAATCTCCAACACTTATCCCACCCTTCACACACACTTCGACAGGCTCAGTGTGACAGTGGAATAATGGTACAATGAAAAACATATAGTAAAAATGTCAAGCTGAGCCTGTCGAAGCTTCTTTTTATATGCAAATATCAATGACTTCACGCACACTTCGAATTGCTCAGTGAGACAAAGGAACAATGGAACAATGAAAAACATATAGTAAAAATGTCAAGCTGAGCCTGTCGAAGCTTCTTTTTATTGTCACATTATCCACACTTAATTCACACTTCTACAAGCTCAGTGTGACAAGATTAGTGTGACAAGGTTCGAGTGACAAGCTAAGTTTGAAAAAAAAGCTACCAGCTAATTGGTCTATAGTCTTTTAAAAACTTTCCACACCAATGTTTTCCAGTGTTTATTCCATCAAATAAAGGATCCATCACTCGTGCTGCTCCATCTACAATATCTAAAGGTGGCTGAAAATCGTCGCGTTCTTGTTTCAACTTTGCCAAGGCTGCAGGATCTTCATCGGTAACCCAGCCCGTATCTACCGCATTCATAAAAATGCCAGCTTTAGCTAAAGTACCAGCAGAAGTATGGGTTAGCATATTTAAAGCAGCCTTTGCCATATTAGTATGTGGATGTCTATCTTCTTTAAATCCTGCGTAGAATTTCCCTTCCATAGCCGAAACATTAATAATATGTTTCTTCCCGGTATTATCCTTTTTCATTACTTCTGAAAGTCTATTACACAACACAAATGGAGCAACAGAATTTACAAGTTGTACCTCCAGCATTTCGGTGGTTTCTATCTCGCCTAATTTTAAGCGCCACGAATTGTTTTTTCTAAGATCAACTTGCTGAAGGTCGGCATCTAATTCTCCTTCTGGAAAAACTTCTGTAGCCACCAAAGTATTATCGAAACTATATGGGATCTGAGATAATTTTGCGGAAGATCTCAATCCAATTCCAGGTTCTGGCCCATGCCAAGTAACCGGCATATTGGTATTAGAAGATGTTCCAGTGGTAAGCACTTTTAGTTCCTCCAAACAATTTGCATGATCTTCTAAAAGATCTTTGGCATATTTAGGCAGACTCGAAATTGGGCGTTCCTCATTGCTCATTAAATGCTGATAAAACCCAGCGGGACGACGAACCGTTTGAGCTGCATTATTTATTAGAATATCGAGTTTCTCATATTTTTGCTCTATAAAATTACAGAAGATCTCCACGCTCGGGATATGCCTTAAATCAAGCCCGTGAATTTTTAAGCGATGTCCCCATTCTGTAAAATCTTCTTCCTTAGAAAATCTCAATGCCGAATCCACAGGAAAACGAGTGGTTGCAATAACCGTTGCTCCGCCACGTAAAAGCATTAAACTTATATGATATCCAATCTTCAATCGAGAACCGGTAATAACCGCTATTTGTCCCTTTACATCTGCATTCTGAAAACGTTTTGCATAATTAAAGTCGCCGCAACTGGTGCACATCGAATCATAGAAATGATGCATTTTGGTATATTCTGTTTTGCAGACATAGCATTTTCTAGGAGTTGCAAATTCAAGCACTTTTTTAGAAGCTAAATCCGCCATGGGCAGCAATTTTGGAGCTACGAAAACGGAAGCTTCCCGAGCATTTCTAATTCCGGTTTCCTTTCTAGCTTTTTTATTTTTAGCTTCTTCCTTGCGCTTGGCAGCTTTCTTTGCATCCTTTTTTCTACGAGAAAATTCATCTCGATTTGGTCTGGAAAACATTCCCGCTACCTTTAAAAGTTCGGTGCGTTGTTCTTTTGGAATATCGAAGATCTGATTGGTATCTTCAACCAATTGCGCTAATATCTTAATACAGTTTTCAATTTCTGCGGAAGTTATCTCCTTTTTGACTTCTGTTTCATTCATCTCCATAATCTAATAACTAGATAACTTCAGCAAAAGAAGAAGCCAATTGCTTCAGCAACTAATGCAGAAATTTTTAAAGCGCAAAGGTAGTTTTTAAATACAGTAGAATTTCTATTTATTTTGAAAACGACTTCAGAACAATGTTGATAAAATTCAGAATTCATCTTTAATTATTTCAATAAAAAAGCCTCTTAAAACTGAATTTTAAGAGGCCGAAAATCATGTTTTTTTTAAAAACTATTTTTTAAATATTCCTGCGATCTGATTGTAATCTAGGAAATACTGAAGTTTTAACGAAAACACATTATTTATAGGTTGCTTAAATAAGGTGTCTATGCTATTGGTATAAGAATCTCTCGCCTTGGTATCAAAATTAAAAAGTTGATTCCTATATAGTGCAGTAACAAAACTTCCAGGTGCAAATTGCCAGGAATAACTAAGATCGAAATTCCACGTAGAAAAATTGATATCTGGATTATTAGGAATATTTGTGGTGGTATAACCTGTGCTGCTAGTAACTCGCCCATTATCTTGTAAACTGAATAATTGATCATCATACCTTACAATTCCCCAATAATTTCTAAGTGTAAGAGATAAGGTGTGATTTGGATTAAAATTATAACTCGCATTAAAGGTCTGCTCAATCTCTTCTCTTTGGCGATCCCCAAAGATCACATTATCATCCACCTGCGCAACATACCCTCGGTCTCCAGTATAATAGTCCCGATAGAAAAAGTAAGACATCATAAATTTATCATTGAATCTTAGCTGAGGGCCAAATCCAAACCAATAATTTGCATAATCGCGGCCTTCCTCCAATAAAGTTTCTACACCAACATTGGCACTTATTGCTAATTTTTTATTGTTATTAGAATTGAACCATCCATTTACATTCACCCCATTTTCTGTAATAAAAAAGCTACCGGCTTTTCTAGGTTCAAAATAATCATATTGTCTTCCAGGTCTAAGGTTGATGTTCCCTCCTATTTCATTCAATTTTGTGGTGCTTCCATTTGCACTCAAACCTAAACCAAGACCTGTAAAAGTACTTGGTTCTGCAAGCATGGTATAATTCACATAAAAATTAGCGAAATAGCGATTCCAAATTCCTGATGGTTCAAAGGTTCTGTAGTTTATATCAATCCCAAGATCATTGTAGTTATTTCTGAACTGTAGTCCGAGATCATTCGGATCAAATTTGGTATCTGCATAACTATGGTCAATACTATATCTTAAATTTCCGTGAGCCTTACGCGCAGCAACAAAAGAACTAAATCCAGTAACCATTCCAGATTCCAAGTTGATATTACTCATCTTAAAATCTCCACGAATTTGATAGGTGTTTCTTTTATTATTTATATCTGAAGTGATCGCGGTAACATTTGCATCTCTAAAGGAACCTTCACGGGTAACGTTTGTATTTATGATCCCAACCGACGAATTCCCGTTGAATTGTTGATCTACCACCACAATATTGTAATTCGTGAAAGGCTCTACAACTTGTTTTCTCTTATCTCCCGTTTCTATATTTTCTATGGTTGCTTCAGCTTTTTCTGTAAACGAGTTAAAAAACCCTAATCCAAGTCCTTCTTTTGTCCTACCAGAAATCTTGATGGCGTTCAGCACTTTTACAGATTCAGGATAATCTACTACTTCTTCATTATCTGAAGTTACAGGATCTGTAATTGGTGCGCTTCCAACGCGTCTTGAAAAGAATAAATTTGCTTTTGAAAAAAGATCTACACCTTCTGTAAAGAACTGTCGTTGTTCAGAAAAAGTTTGCTCGAAAGGTCCTAAATTCAGGGTGATATTGTCAAATCCTGCCTGTGAGAAATCTGGAATTAAAGTGGCATCTAACGT
>CAZWSP010000080.1:8572-14467 GCA_964636585.1 uncultured Antarcticibacterium sp. | reverse complement strand
AAGTAAAAGATGAAGATATTGAGAAATTCAAAAATGGAGAACTAGTAGAACCCAAAAAACAAATTGTTTACTATATAGATAGAGCAACTCCAAAACAATGGGTTCCATTTATTAAACAAGGGATCGAAGACTGGCAAGTAGCTTTTGAAGCCGCTGGTTTTAAAAATGCGATAATTGCTAAAGATGCTCCAACAAAAGAAGAAGATCCAGACTGGAGTCCGGAAGACGCAAGATATTCTGTAGTGAGATATTTAGCTTCTCCAATTCCTAATGCAAATGGACCGCACGTTAGTGATCCTCGCTCTGGAGAGATCTTAGAATCTGATATCAACTGGTATCACAATGTAATGACCTTGCTTAGAAACTGGTTCTTTGTACAAACTGCAGCTATTAATGAAGACGCACGTGGCGTACAATTCAAAGATGAAGTAATGGGAAGATTAATTCGATTTGTGTCTTCTCACGAAGTTGGACATACTTTAGGATTGCCTCATAACATGGGAAGTAGTGTTGCCTATTCTGTAGAAAACCTAAGAAGCCCAGAATTCACTAAGAAATTTGGAACTGCTCCATCTATCATGGATTATGCACGTTTTAATTATATCGCACAACCGGGAGATGGCGATGTAGCCTTAATGCCAGAAATTGGAACTTATGATAAGTATGCAATTGCATGGGGTTACAAACCTTTGTTAGATAAATCTGCAAAAGAAGAAAAGCAAACCTTGGATTCTTGGATCCTAAAGCATCAAAATGACCCGATGTATCGCTTCGGAAGTCAACAAAGTGGTGTGATAGATCCTAGTTCTCAAACTGAGGATCTTGGAGATGACGCAGTACTTGCTAGTCAATACGGAATTGCGAATCTTAAAAGAATAGTTCCAAATCTAATTGAATGGACTTCAGAAGATGGAAAAGACTATGATGATCTTAAAGATTTATATGACCAAGTTCTAGGACAGTACAACAGATATATGGGACATGTTACTGCCAATATTGGTGGGGTTTACGAAAACTACAAAACTTACGACCAGGAAGGTGCTGTTTATACTCACGTTCCAACTGCAAGACAGAAAGAGGCTATGGCTTTTCTTCAAAAGGAATTGTTTCAAACTCCAGAATGGTTAATAGATCAGGATATCTTCAACAAAGTTGAATTTGATGGAAACCTAGAAAGAGTACGCGGATTTCAAGAAAGAAGCATGAACAACTTGTTAGACTTCGGAAGAATGGCGAGGTTAATGGAAAATTCAGATATCAACGGGAACAAGGCTTATTCATTATTAAATATGATGACAGATCTTAGAACAGGGATCTGGATTGAACTGAACAGAGGAAATTCTATAGATCTTTATAGAAGAAACTTACAAAGAGCTTACTTACAACGTATGGAATATTTAATGACTGAAGAGCAAACACCAATTCCTGCTCGTTTCAGAAATTATGTATCCAGAAGTAATGTAGATGTAGCAAATAGTGATATTAGACCAATTGTAAGAGGGGAATTAGTTACTCTTCAAGGGAATATTAGAAACGCTATGAATAGATCTAGTGATAAATTAACTAGATATCATTTACAAGATGCTATGAAAAGGATCGATCTTATATTGAATCCTATAAATTAAGTAGTTTATAAATAACTATAATTTTAATAACCTATGGTATTAACAGCCATAGGTTATTTTTTGTTAAAAATAGTTTCATGAAACATAACTTGCTTAATTTTAATGATATAACAATCTTAAAATGTACAATTATGAAAAATAGAATTAGTTTAATCCTTCTAATGTTTATGTTCTCTTTTGCAGGCTTTGCACAAGTCGAAAAACATGATGATAAACATATGGATAAGGAAAAAATGGAAAAAGAGCATGAGATGCATATGAAAATGATGGGAGATGAAGATCCTACAGAATTTTCTAAAAACATGGGACTAAAATTAGGTTTGAATGCAGATCAAAAAGAAGCACTTATGAAAGCGCAACTTAAGAGAAAAGAAAGCCTAATGGAATTGAAAGTAGATCATCAAAAAGAGATGGCAAATGAAGATGCTGAAGACATGCCTAAGGAAAGAGCAGCAATGCACGAAGACATGATGAAGATCAATGCCGACTTTAAAGAGTCTATGAAAGAAATTCTAAATGATTCTCAATATACAAAGTGGGAAACAATGCATGCAGACCAAATGAAAATGCACGAAGATAAAATGAAGATGCATGGCGACAAAAAAATGATGCATGATGGAAACATGAAAATGCATGGGGATAAGGCAAAAATGAAAGAGGATAAAATGAAAGTAAAAACCGCTAAAACCAAAGAAAAAGAAGATCAGGATGATGATAATCCTAGAAAATAATCTTCTTTATTCCAATAGAAAAAACCGGCAACTTGCCGGTTTTTTTGTTTTCTAAAATTCCATTTTAAACCTTTTAATAAACTCACAGTCTAAATAGTATAGCTTATAAAGACATTCTTTATATTCTATTTTATTTATAGCCCAAAAGCCACTTCTTTTTTTGAGGTGGCTTTTTTATTTCCGAATTTATCTATGTTGTAATACAAGAAGTATTCAATAAAATAAATATTATAATAAACCTTACTTTCTAACTCTGCATTAAACTAAAGCTAAATTCCACAGTCTAACTATTGTAACCTAAAATTATAATATCATGAAAAACACCTTAATAATTATCTGCATATTAATGTCGGCTTCAGTCTTCTCTCAGCAAAGAGAGAACAAAGAAAGAATGGCTAAACATGCTAACATGTCTTCAGAAGAAATGGCAACTTTACAATCAAAGAAAATGACGCTTCAGTTAGATCTTAATAAATCTCAGCAAGATCAAGTAAAGCAATTATTTGTTTCAGAAATGAATGAGAGAAAAGCAATGATGGAGAATCGCAAAGAAACCAGATCTGAAGCCAAAGACTCCGCTAATCATTTTAAGATAATGAATGCAAAACTTGATAGACAAATTGCAGTTCAAGATAAAATGAAAAAGATCCTGGATGCAGATCAATATAAAAAATGGAGAAGTTCTTCAAGAAAAGGAATGTCTCAAAAAAGACATAGACGAATGGGCGAGAGAAAAAGAATGCACATGGATTCTACAAGAACCCATATGCATAAAGAAAATAAAAAGAATTAGATCTTTGCAGTTCGTAATCTAAGTGCATTTGCAATTACAGAAACAGAACTAAAGCTCATTGCTAATGCGGCGATCATTGGAGAAAGCAATAACCCGAATATTGGATAAAGCGCTCCCGCAGCTATAGGCACTCCAATTGTGTTATAGATAAGCGCGAAGAATAAGTTTTGTTTGATATTTCTCATTACCTTATCACTTAATTTTTTGGCCTTAACAACGCCTTGCAGATCACCTTTCACCAAGGTGATCTTTGCACTTTCTATAGCTACGTCTGTTCCAGTTTCCATGGCAATTCCCACGTTAGATTGAGCCAATGCCGGCGCATCGTTAATTCCATCTCCGGCCATAGCAACCATTTTGCCTTTTTCTTGTAGTTCCTTAACAACATTAAGTTTATCTTCTGGAAGCATGCCTGCCTTAAAACTGCTTAAATGAAGCTCTTTTGCCACAGCAGTTGCTGTATTTACATTATCTCCGGTAAGCATAATTACCTCAACACCATCATCCAATAATTCTTTTATAGCTTGTTTGCTGGTCTTTTTAATAGGATCGGTAATATTTATAAATCCTACAACGTCTTTATTTACCGATAGGTAAGAAACCGTTTTTCCAAGATCCTGTTCTTTCTCAACTTTTTCTTTTAATTCAGAAGAAAGAGAGATGTCCAGCTGCTTCATTAGTTTTTCATTCCCAATAGCAATTTTCTTAGTGGCTAATTCAGCGGTAACCCCTTTTCCCGTTACTGCATTAAAGTTTGAAACTTCTACTGGAGCAACACCTTTATCCTTAGCATAATTAACTGTAGCCGTTGCCAATGGATGTTCACTCAGAGAATTTACAGAAGCAATATATTTCAATATTTCTTCTTCTGAAATCTCCTCGCTCACTTTCACTACTTTTTCTACTGAAGGTTTTCCTTCTGTAATGGTTCCCGTTTTATCAATAATTAGAACATCTATTGCATGCATTTGCTCGAGAGCTTCAGCATTTTTAATAAGCACCCCATTTTGAGCTCCTTTACCAACTCCAACCATTACAGACATAGGAGTGGCTAATCCTAAAGCACAAGGACAAGCGATAATCAACACTGCAATTGCATTAATCAAGGCGTAGGAGAAAGAAGGTTCTGGACCGTAAATAGCCCATATTGCAAATGTAATTAAAGAGATAAGCACCACTACAGGCACAAAATAACCTGAGATCCTATCGGCTAATTTTTGAATTGGTGCTTGAGAACGGCTGGCATCATTTACCATTTTAATGATCTGAGCCAATAAGGTTTCGTCTCCAACCTTTTCTGCTTTCATCGTAAAACTCTGATTTCCATTTATGGTTCCAGAGCTCACTTTATCGCCTTCTTTTTTCTCAACAGGAATTGGTTCCCCCGTGATCATAGATTCGTCTAAGCTACTATTCCCTTTTTCTATAATTCCATCTACCGGAATTTTTTCACCTGGTTTTACTCTAAGAATATCGCCTTCTTTTATAAGATCGGTATCTATTACTTCTTCGTTACCGTCTACAATTCTAGTTGCTGTATTTGGTGCCAGTTTTAATAATTCCTTTATCGCGCTATTGGTTTTGCTATGCGCTCTCGCTTCTAACAATTGGCCTAACAATACTAAGGTGAGAATTACGGTAGCAGCTTCAAAATAGATATGTACTGTCCCTGCATCGGTTTTAAACTGATCTGGAAAAATATTTGGAAATAGAATTCCAACTACACTAAAGATCCAGGCCACACCAGAACCAATTCCTATAAGGGTGAACATATTTAAATTCCAAGTAATTATAGATCTCCATGCTCTTTCAAAGAACATCCAAGTTGCATAGAATACTACGGGAATAGAAAGCCCAAATTGAACCCAGTTCCAATATTTAAGCTCCATTACATTATATAATGGATTTCCGGGAATCATCTCAGACATCGCAATTATAAAGATAGGCAGCGTAAAAACCACCGCTATTTTAAACTTTTTGAGCAATTTCTGATAGGTTTTTTCTTCAGCCGAAACATCTGCTTTCATAGGCACTAGATCCATTCCGCAGATCGGGCAAGCTCCAGGCTTGTCTTTTATCACCTCAGGATGCATAGGACACGTGTACTGCGCTTTCGTCTTCTTAAGACTCACTTGTTCCACTAGATCCATTCCGCAGACAGGACAGTCTCCTGCATGATCGTAAGTTTTATCTCCTTCGCAATGCATTGGGCAATAAAATGTGCCGTTTCCATTTTCTGTTTTTTTGGCTGGCGCATTTCCCGTTGAATCTGGCGCTTTTCCTTGGGGATAGATCTGGTAAGAACCTCCTTCTTTCTCCAAGGCATCTTTAAATTTTTGAATCTTAATATGAGATTTCATCTCAATAGTGGCTTCCTTCTTTTCTAAACTAACCGATGCATTAGAAACTCCCTCTACCTCATTCAACACTTTTTCAACATGTGTTCTGCACCCATTACAGGTCATTCCAGTAATGTCATAGGTATGAGTCATAGTTTTACCAGGCTCATGTATCGCATATCCTCCGCCATCATCTTCCAAGGCTTTTTGAAAAGTCCCTAGTTCGATGTGCGAATTCATTTCTATCTCGGCTTCCGCCTTTTCCAGGTTTACAGTTGCACTTGTAACCCCTTCAACATTTTTCAATGTGTTTTCTACGTGAGCTCTGCACCCATTACATGTCATTCCAGAGATACTATAACTATGTTTCATTATTTCAGAATTAAAAAAACCCAGAGAATTCCGGG
>CAZWSP010000080.1:0-8562 GCA_964636585.1 uncultured Antarcticibacterium sp. | reverse complement strand
GTTTAATTATATTTATTTGTTTTGATTAAGCTAAATGTGCTTCACAAACACTAGCGCAATTTCTACATGCTTTTGCACAAGCTTTACAGTGTTCATGTTCGTGTTTCTCACATTCGTCTGCACAAGCGTTACATACTTTTATACAATAACGAATAAGATCGTCTACATCATGATAGCCGGTTGCTAGTAATTGATCTAAGGTGCTACAAACTTCTGCACATACCCTGTCGATCCTTATGCATTTAACCATCATTTTCACATTCTCTTCATCTAAGCAAGCATCTGCACAGTAATTACAATGATTTATACAATTACCAAGTGCGTGTACCATTTTCTCATTTCTCATAATTTTTGGTTTTGGTTATACCCAAAGTTACTTAATAGAATTATTAAAGACTTTTAAAATTATGGTAAGATTTTATGAATAAATGGGATTTTTATCTGTTTTAATTAAAAAATTACGCGAAAAACTGAAAATGACCTATTCTACTTCAGCTTACAAAAATCTTGAAATTTACATGGTGACATCATTCCATTTCCAGCCGTCTCGTTCTATCAAAGTAAGAAACATCGCTCGATTGTGCTCCTTATCTTTGTTTAAAAGAATCGAATTCCAATTTTCTTTCAACATTCCTTTTTCGGCCAATAGCTCTAAAGAATCCCATTTTGGAGGGTCTTCACTAACCTTGATATTCGATACTTCTTCAATTACTTTAATGTAATTATCTAAAGCAGTTCTTATTGAAGATAATTCCTGCTCGGGAATACTATATTCGGGCTTTAAGAATCTTTCAATCACAAAAATAGCTTCATTTAAACGAGCCACTTGTAGAACAATGGAATGCTCTTTATCGTTATTATGAAAAAAATGAATTACGGGATACGCTCTGTGATTTTGATTGTGTTCCAATAAAGCATCAGAAAAATTAAGTAGCTGAAGCTTGAAGAAGGTATAATCACTTCCATTCCACGCATTCAGAATAATCTTTTCTACACTGCTACCTAAACTACTTAAGTTAATTCCAAGTTTGCGTTGTTTTATCACAGCAGACAGCACAGGAATAAAATAGGTAACAGACATTGTTATTAAAATAAGTCCGGTAAAGGCATAGATATCTGTAATTATCCGCCAAATATTGTTGGACGGGGTAAAATCGCCAATTCCTAAGGTAGAAAGTATAAATCCAGCATAATAGAGTTTATCTAAGACCGAGCCTGGGATCTTAGCCGAATTTACAATAGCATCACTATCGGCTAAGAGTAATAAGAAAAAGCTTACCACAAGCAAACCAACCCAAATTAGAATGATTTTAATAAGAAGGTAAAACCCGGCTTTTGCTAAAAATTTGGACTTACCATCTCTTCCAGACAAGACCAACATCACGTTCCAAAAGAAATGGGAAAATTTACTTGTAAGCCAACCACTTCCCTGCATAGAAAGTGTGGTTTTTAGAATATCACATACCACTCCTAAATAAATTAAACTTCCTAGAATTATTAATAGATATTGCATAGTTCCTAAAATTTGAAAATGAATATTTTTCTAATTAAAATATGTCTAATGAATCTCTGTTAAGGGCTTTATTTGTTTTGTATTTGGATGGAGTAAGACCGGTGATCTTTTTAAATTGAGTTGCGAGGTATGCAGAACTTCCAAACCCGAGTTTAAAAGCGATCTCGGAAATGCTTAATTCATCATATTCCAATAATTCTTTAATTCGCTCTACCTTAATTTCATTCTGATATTGCTGAATACTTTTACCTTCTGTCTTCGAAAAAATGGAGCTAAGGTGACTATAATCAAAATGAAGTTGCTCACTTAAAATGTCAGATAAATTTTGATGTGTAGCAGCTTCTTCTTCAAAAATCTGTTTTAAAATGATGGATTTAATTTGCTTAACAATACGCTCATTCTTTTCTGAAATTATCTCGAACCCAACAATCTTAAATTCATTTTCAAGCAGCACTAATTCTGAAGCCACTATTGAATGTTGAAGCTCTATCGTACCCAAGGTAATGCTTATATACAGCAAATTTTGTTGCGCTAAAATATCCTGCACCGTAGATATACATCTATTACACACCATATTTTTAATATGTAGCACCTTCTTATCCAAGAAAATAAAATATTATTTGAAACAAAAAACCTACCTCCCAACTTATAAAAAGAATAGAGATAGGTTATTTAATTTTACGATTTATATTAGTTAAGCACTTCCTCTATTCTACCACAGTTTAGCATCTTTTCTCCGAAGTAAGGATTTCTAATTTCCTCTTCGCTAGAATACCAATAATCTCCTTTCCCTTCAAAGGCCATAGGACAAAATTGTTTGTAGATCTGTCCAGAAGATAAGGAACCTTTAAGCAAGGTCTCCATTCCTTGAGTAACCCTTGAAAATGCCTCTCTTTGTTTGTTGATATCTGAAGCTTCCATTAATTGATTTGCTGCGTCTACCAAAGTCTGTTCTGCTTTAGCTTCCACTAAACTTTCTTTTAGCATTTTTGCATGCTCTTGTGCAGCAGAATTATCTGAAGCAACTAAAGCATTTTTTATTTCTATATAATGTTCAAAAACAGTTGTTGTAGTGGTTTCTTTAAATTGTACATCTATAACTTCTTCTTTAGATCCTACCGCCAATGAATCTGATTTCATTTCCTGATCCATTTCCCCGTCCATCACTGTATCATCGGTTTTATTTACTTTATCTCCACAAGAATAAAACCCTAAACTAGCTGCAAATACCGCAACCAACAGTCCATTTCTAACTTTTCTTTTCATGTTATGATTTTTTATTTTTATTTTTTTTGAATATTTTTCTCACTCTTGGTGAAGAGGTAAACCATAAGGTGAATCCGCTTAACACCGTTATTAGTCCTAACAGCGAAAATGCTCTTAAGATTATTGTATTAAAATTATCGCGTCCTTCATAATCCATGGTATGCGTCATCCAAAGAAAATCGAACCATCGCCAATCTCTATGTCTAATAGCTTCAAATCTTCCATTTTCTACTGAAACATATGCTTTGATGTTTTCAGAAGAATCGAACGAGATCACAGACGCCGGCAAAGGCTTTTCCCGATATTCATGATGTTTATCTGTACTTATGATCTTCTCAATATCTGTAATTTTAAGATCTCGTAAAACATATTTACTTACAACCTCAACAGCTTCTTCCTTAGAAATTCCGTCTTTTTTCTGACCAGTTTCTGCATTGAACAAGATTTCCTTATTAACCCAATAAAAAGGTTTGCCTGCGATCTCTAATAACTCCAAATTTTTTATTTCTGAAGTTAAATCCAATTGAGAAGGACTTACTAAACCGCTAAAACTTGCATGTTCTATATTCTCTTTTATAAACTGATCTCCGTGAATTTCATCTATATCTGTCCAACTAAAATACAAACCACTAATGGTCCACATTAAAAATTGAATTCCCAAAAACAAACCTAAATACCTATGCGTTTTCCTTATTTTTAAGGCTGTTTTTCTGTGAATCATTTATTTTAATTTATCTGTTCTTCTACAGTTACAGTTGCTACCCAATCCAAAAGAACCTTCTTTTGCTGATCTGATAATTTTGCTTCTTGGTGAATTAAAGTATAAGACTCCAGAGGCATCTTATCATTCTTCACTTCTTTAATTACTTCTTCTAATTTATGATTTCCTCTTTTTGCAGTATAATCTCCAAATTCGCTGAAATTCAGCTTGCTTTTCCCTTCATCTACATGATCTGCTAGATACCAATTTACCGGTTGTATCTTATTGTACCATGGGTAAGTTGTGTTGTTGCTATGGCAATCGTAGCATGATGCTTTTAAGATACTTTCTACCTCTTTCGGCGGATTGTACGTTGCTATAAAATCTGTAGCTGGAACGGTATCAGAAATATTATAATCTTTTGGAAAAAATTGAATTACGATTAGGGCAATTAAGGCAACTATGGCCACTATTTTTAAAACTTTCATGCTTTTTTAAATTAGGGTTAAACCGCTTAAGTTAAACTTAGTTGATCACATTTTGGATACTGCCACAACTAAGCATATTTCCGGCGCCAAAGTACGGATTTTTTATGGCTTTAGTTTCACTTATCCAAACCGCTCCTTTCCCATCATTATACATTGGGCAGAAATCTTGATAAAGAGTTTTTGTTGTTCCTGCTATGGCGATAAGCTCTAAAACATCTTCGCTCACTGCAACAAAATGCTCACGTTGATGTACTAATTCGCTTCCGCTTATATGGGTGGTTTGTTCTATGGCGTCTTCTAAAATAGGTTTAAGTTCATTTTGTTCTTCGAAAGAAAAACTTTTCACATCAAATTCCTTAAAGGCGATAATCAATTTTCTGGCTATTTTTTTAGAAGATTCTGTTTCACTTTCCATTAATGTATTCTTTAATGTTAGATAGGCCATTACCACAGCATCTGCATTTTTATGTTGCTTGATTGTTTCTGTTGAATCTGTTTCAGTTTGGTTAACCGAATTCATTTCTTCTGAAGAATTAGAAGTGCTGTCTTGTACAGAATCTTTACAGGAAACAGCTGAAATACTCAGTAATAAACCCATAGAAACACATAAAATAGCTCTCAATTTTTTCATATTCGCTTAGATTTAATAGTTCTAAAATTTTATAGATACTCCGCCACCTGCACCAAATCTGTTATCATAACTTCCCATCAAAGAAAAGTTTTTCGATAGCATATATTCTAGTCCAGCGCTCCAAGTGGTTTCATTTTCAAAGTTGCTTCCAGCTGGGAGATCGTTTATCCAGCCAAAATCTGCTTGATATTCATACACCCCAAAAATTGCCGTTTTTGGAAAGATCATGATCTCTCGGCTTAAACTTATTTGTGGCCTTAGCTCGTTATCTATTCTTACATCTAAATTAAACAAATAAGGTGTTAAATAACGTATCCCGGCTATTGCTGTAGTAGAAATTTCATCCAAACTATCTTCTAGTTCATTTTCTACATTAACTCCCCCAAAAACACTTAAATAATCGAAAAGATAACGCTCATAGGTGAACTCAGCTTCCAGATTCTTGTTCCAGCCATATTCCGCAGATAGGTTTAACTGATTTCTAAGATTAGAAGTCACTAAATTAAGTTCACTCATATGCGAAGCAGCATCCAACATTCCCCAAGAATACCATTGATCTGTTTCTTTTATTAATTTTGATACCGGAAACTCCTCCATTCTTTCATCTCTTGGGGTATCATAGCTAAATACCCTAGCCATTCCACCCATCATATGATATAAAATATGACAATGAAAGAACCAATCTCCATATTCTTCCCCATAAAACTCTATAGTAACTTCCTGCATTGGCGGAACATTTACCGTGTGTTTTAAAGGAGAATACTCTCCGTTTTTATTGATCACTCTAAAAAAGTGACCGTGTAAATGCATTGGGTGATGCATCATGGTAAGGTTATTTAAGGTAATCCTAGTAACTTCCCCAGCATTGATCTTTATTTTATCTGTTTCAGAAAGTGGAACGCCGTTCAAACTCCAGATATACCTGCTCATATTTCCAGTTAGATTCAATAAGATCTCTTTCACTGGAAAATCCTTACTGTATTCCGTACTTTTTTCAGATTTTAAATAATCGTATCCATATTCAGAATACATATTCATTCCCTGCATTCCTTCCATTTCAGTTTCAGAGGATTTTCCCATGTTCATCTTAGAATGATCCATCGGCATAGAATCCTTTTTCATCTCCATATTAGAATGATCCATCTTGGAATGATCCATTTTATTCATGGGATCAGTTATATTTGGTAATTCATCATGTTTTGCATTATGCTGAATCGTATCATTTACTTTATCATGTTGAAGTGCAGGTTTCACTTCACTCATGGACAAACTATCATTCATTTTCTTCATATCCATTTTTGAATGGTCCATCTTGGAATGCTCCATGTTCATAGAATCCTTTTTCATCTCCATCTTGGAATGATCCATTTCCTTCATTTTAACCGAATCTTTCATCATCATTTTTGAATGATCCATTTTGGAATGATCCATGGTCATAGAATCCTTTTTCATCTCCATTTTAGAATGGTCCATATCCATTCCCGACTTCATGTTCATTTTGGAGTGATCCATTTGCATTCCTTCCATATCCATCCCATATTTCTCCTTCATTTCAAAGCGTTCATCTTTTTTAGGCTGAAATTTTAATGCTGGAGCTCCCATCTTCATATCCATTTGCGCCATTTCCTGCATCATGCCTATCTTATCTGGTTTTGGAACATCCAAAGCTGGCATCACTTTCCCGGTTCCAAGAAATGCTGAAGCAGTTCCCGAACCATCTTGAGCGGTAATTCTGAATTCTAATTTTCCATCTTGTGGGATCTCAACTATAAAATCATAAGTTTCTGCAACTGCAATGAAGGTTTTATTCTTTTTTACGGAAGCTACATCCAATCCATCTGCAGCTATCAAAGTCGGGATCTCGCCACCAAATGTCATCCAAAAAGAAGTGGAAGCCGAGCCATCTATAATTCTAAGTCTTACCTTTTCTCCAGCTTTATATTCTGGATATTCCAGTTTCTCTTCCCCGTTTATTAAAAATGCGGGATAATAAACATCTGCGATATCTGCTCCCTCCATGCGTTGTCTCCAAAAGTCGACTTGAGCGCCCAAAGCACCTCTAGCAATTACTTGATTTAATGGAGTGGCGGTTCCTTTTTTAATATTATACCACTCGCTTCCTCTTTTTAGCGTTCGCAAAACATCCATTGGTTTCTCATTGGTCCAATCGGAAAGCATAAGTACAAGCTCTTTATCATAATCTGTGCGTTTTTCTTTTGGCTGAATAACTATAGAACCATATACACCACTTTGTTCTTGCAACATGGTATGAGAATGATACCAATAGGTTCCAGATTGATTTATAGGAAATTCATACTTAAAGGTTTGCCCAGGTTTAATTGGCGGAGTTGTTAAGTATGGTACGCCATCGTAAAAATTAGGTAAGATTAATCCGTGCCAGTGAACAGATGTTTCTACATCCATTTCATTTTTTACATAGATCACGGCGTATTCTCCTTCAGTAAATTCTAGCGTTGGTCCTGGAATGCTCCCGTTTACCGTCATTCCCATTACCTCTTTTCCCGCCTTATTTACTAGGTCTTTTTTAATAACCAAGGTATGTTCCCGAACTGGAAGCCCTTCCGTATTTCCTTCTTTAATATTACTTTTTTGAGCATAGCTTGTTAGCACGCTGAATAATAAAAGAAACAATAAATAATTTTTATTTAGCATTGGAGATGTGTTTTCCTAAGTGGGAAGATTCTATATAATTCAGTGATATTATGAGATAAAAAAAATGTCCAGATCTAAAATCTGGACATTTTTTATTTATTTTTGATGTTCTAATCTGTAGATCATTTTTTTCATTTCAGCAATTTCTTTTACTTGCGCTTCTATAATGCCTTCAGCTAACTTTTTAACTTCGGGATCTTTAATATCTGCTCGTTCACTAGTAAGAATTGCTATAGAGTGGTGAGGGATCATGGCTTTCATCCAAAGCACATCTCCAACTATAGGACTTTGTGCTCTTACTAATCCTAAAGCTCCTAAAAACAACACTAAACTACCTACATAAATGGCAATATTCTTTTTCTTATCCTTGTACATATTCAGCATAAAAGAGAGCATGATGACCGCCATTGCAGCTATTCCTAAGCAACTCATGTAAAAACGTGTAAGGCTAAAATATACATGATCAAATTCATAGGTATTCAAATACATGGTGATATACATTGCCACAAACGACAATCCGAGCATTAGAAAAAATTTAGTATAGTTACCTCCATTCATCTCGTGCTTATTATTTTCAGTTGAATTCATCTTTTTAGATTTTTTCAGTTAGTAAATTTTAAAGTTGCTTTTCGATGGTTTTCTGTATAGAACCACAGGTTAGCATTTTATCTCCGAAGTATGGATTTTTTATTTCTTCTACCGCTTCATACCAGTAAGCTCCTTTATTATTAAAGGCCATAGGACAGAATTTTAAATAGATTGTTCCTGCAGATAGTGCATCTTCGAACATTGGTCCTACTTTTTCTGTTAACTGTGCGAAGAGTTCACGTTGCTTTTCAAAATCGTCTGTATCTGCCATTTGCTGAGCGATGGTCTTCATAGCTGCTCTTTCTTCAGAAAAAGAGTCGGCCATATCACCAGCAATATCTTTCACGGTTCCGGCATCACCTTCTGTCAACGCCATTTTAATTTCTAGGTAATTATGCCAAACCTTTGCCGTCATGCCATCTATAAAAGATTCATCGGCAATGTCGGCAGCTTGTTTCTCTGCTTGTTTCACTTCGGCTGGAGTATCAATTTCTACAGTCTGTTTTTTAACTTCCTCCCCGCAAGACACAAACGAAATTGCGATTAACAAGACAATACAAAAATTTAAAATTTTGCTTTTCATTTTGATTGGTTTTTGGTTAGACAACAAAATTATCGCATCCCTAAGACTTACGTTGTTAACATTTTGGCAAACTTCTACATAATTTGGTCTAATGAATTCCTAAAATTTTCATTTAAACCT